>NZ_JBFBBY010000108.1:0-26518 GCF_040682875.1 Amycolatopsis sp. NPDC051071
ATCCGCCTGTCGGCGACACTCTGGCGATATCTGTATATTGCGGCCCACTACCACGAGGCCGTGTGAAGGGCAACGGCGTAGGCAGGCTAAGCAGCGCGTTTAGCCCGCTAAAGGCGCACGGCGGGGCGGCGCGCGGGCCGGACGGGGGCGCGGGCAGTAAGGTCACGACCATGGCCAGCAAGCCCAAGCAGCTGCTCGCGGAGCTGTCCCACCCAGGTCCGCACGACGTCCTGCGCGGCAACCTCGCCCTGGTCGGACTGCCCGGTGTCGTGTTCACGCCTCGCTCGGGGCTCGGTCTGCCCGCGATCGCGTTCGGGCACGGCTGGCTGCAGCCCACCGGGAGCTACCGGCACCTGCTGCGGCACCTCGCGAGCTGGGGCATCGTCGCGGCGGCCCCGGCCACCCAGCGTGGGCCGCTGCCGTCGCACCGGCTGCTGGCGGGCGACCTGCTGACCACGCTCGACCTGATCACGACGGTCCGCCTCGGTCCAGACGGCATCAGCGTCGACCCGGCGAAGCTCGGCCTCGCGGGGCATTCGACCGGAGGCGGCTCGGCGGTATTGGCCGCCGCGCAGGCTGCCGAGAACGACGAACGGCCGCGGATCCAGGCTGTCGCGACCATCACTCCCGCCCAGACGCTGCCGCCGGCGACCGTGTCCGCGCGGTCGGTGTCCGCGCCGGGCCTGCACCTCGCGGCGAGCGAGGACCTGGTCGCGCCGCCGATCGGGCACGCCGAGGCCATCGCGGACGCGTGGGGCGGGCCGGTGCAGCTGCGGACGCTCGGGAAGTCGTCGCACCTCGGAGTCACCGAAGGCAGGCACTGGAGCCAGCTTCTGCTGCACGGGAAACCGCATCGCGGGACCCAGCAGCTGACGAGGGCGCTGTTCACCGCGTTCTTCCTCACCCACCTGACCGGGACGACCAAGTACCAGCCCCTGCTGGACGCCGACGTCAAGCGCGCCCCGATCGAGCTCCAGGACGAACCCGCCGCCTGACCCCGCACCCCGCCGACCCGCGTTTAGCGGGCTAATCGCGCTCTGGGCCCTAGCCCCCACACCCAGTTACTTAGCATGCCTACGCGTCGCGTTTAGCCCGCTAAAGGCGCTCCGGGGCGAGGGCGGGTGCCGCGGCGCCGGAGCGCACTTAGCCCGCGAAAGTCGAGCTGGGCCGCCAGGGCACCGGAGCGCACTTAGCCCGCTAAACGCACGTCAGGGGGCGAGCGGAGCGGAGCAAAGAGAAGGCCCGGCTCACGAGTGAGCCGGGCCCGGAAGTGCGTGCGGGGGGTCAGTCGACCATCCACGAGTTGTTCGAGAAGTCGTCGTCGTCGAAGCCCTTGTCGTCGCGGGCGTGACGACCTCGACGACGTGCGGGGGCGGGTGCGTCAGGTGCGACGGGTGCCCCGGCGGCGGGCATGGGGGCCGCGGGCGGGAGGTCCACCGTCGCCGGCAGCCCGGGCACGCCCGGCGCGACCGGAGGCGGCATGGGTGGCGCCATCGGCGGCGGAGGTGGCGGCGCCGGCCGCGACGAGTCGAAACCCTGCTGTCCGCCGAACTCGGCGAACCGGTCAGCCGGCTTCTCTTCGTCCTCGATGTCGAAGCCGATCGTGTGGTTGCGGTCGGCGGTCGTCTTGCCGGTCAGCCAGCCGCCGGCCTCCTTGCTCCGCTTCCCCAGTTCCTGCATGTGCGCGGCGTACTTGTCGTGGACGGCGGCGTCCTTCTGCATGGTCTCCACCGCCTGCGCCTTGGCCTCGGCGAGATGCCGCTCCCGCAGCCCGCGCTGCTCCGCCTGCTCCGTGATGGCGGCGTCCTGCCTGGACATGGCGGCCGCCAGCCGGTCAACAGCGCTCATCGGTTCTCCCTCATTCCCCGGCTACCGATCATCGCTCGTAGCTGATCGAACGGTCGCCACCGTCGTCGTCGAGCGAACCGCTGATCCGGCCGCCCGCGCCACTGGTCTCGAAAATGCCACCCTCGACGCGGTACTGGCTCGACCCACGCTGCGTGTCGCCCCCGCCACCACCACCGCCCGCGCCACCCATGGCACCCATTCCACCCATCATGCCGCCGCCCATACCGCCGGCCGCACTTCCCGCGCCCGCGCCGGCGGGCGCCGAGTCCATACCGCCCGGCGCCATGCCGAGACCACCGTCGACCGCGGCGGGCTGCGCACCGCCGGCGGACTGCGCACCGGCCTCCAGCGAACCGGCTTCGTTGAGTGACCCGGCCGAACCACCATCGCCGACACCGCCGAGCGCGCCTTCGAAGCTGCCGCCCCCGCCACCGCCGCTCGCGGTCGGCGCGGTGCCGTCACCACCCGCCGAGCCTCCAGCGGAAGCCTCCGCGGGAACCCCTTCGCCGCCACCGACTCCGACACCGACCTCGACGCCGCCCGGAGCACTGAAGCCACCGCCACCACCGGCCGCCAAGCCATCGGCCGGAGCCGGCATCGTGCGCACGTCGTCCATCTTGCCGGGCTGCGGGTTGCCGGGATTCCGGTCGTCGAGACCGTTGCTGTCCTTGATGTCGTCGGTCTTGATGACGTCGCCGGGCTTGAGCTCCTTCTTCTCACCCTTTTCGTCAAGGGTGTAGCTGGTCGGCTCACCCTTGCCGTCGTCGACGGTCACCACGGTCGGCCCGTTCGGGCCCTGCGGCTGCTCGGCGGTGATCTTGAGGTTGCCGTCCTGGATGTGGATCTTGCCGTCCGGACCGGGCCGGTAGACACCGTCGGCGCCGGGCTCGCCTTCCTTGACCGCGCCCTGCGGACCGAAATCGCCGTCCTTGTCCTTGCCGTCCCTGCCGCCCTTAACGTCCTTGCCCTCTTCGCCGGGCTTGCCGTCTTCGCCCTTCGGGTCGTCGAAGTCGAGCTTGTAGTCCTTCTCGTGACCCTTGCCGTCGTCGACCTTGATGTCCATCTTGCCGTCTTTATCCGGCTCGGTCATCTCGATCTTGTTGTCGCCCTTTTCGACGGTCATGGTGTCCTGACCGTCGATACCGTCCTTGATCGCCTCACCCGTCGCCGGGTCGATCGGATACGGCTTGCCGGTCTCGGGGTCCATCTCCAGCGGCTTCCCGGTGACCGGGTTCGTCCCGTCCGCGGGCTTGTCCTCCGGCTTCGGCGCCTCGGGAACATCCGCCGACGGCGGGGTACCGCCACCGCCACCGGGCGGAGTGCCACCCCCGCCACCGGGCGGGGTCCCGCCGCCACCACCGGGTGGAGTACCGCCGCCGCCCTTGTCGTCCTTGGCAGGCGGCTTCTCGGCAGGCGGTTTCTCGGCAGGCGGCTTCTCGGATCCGGCCGCGGGGAACGGATTCTTGTAGTCCTCCATGAACCGCGAAAGCTCGTGGTACTGGGTGTTGATGGTGTCGGTCGCGTTCTTGCAGAGCTTCTGAAAGTTGTCGTACCGCTCGCCGAACTCCTTGGCGAACGAACCCTTCAGCCACTGCTTCGCGGCACCGATCGCGTAATCCTTGTTGCCGTCGTTCAGACCGCAGTCGTCGTCACGCAGCCGCGACGCGAGGTTGTTCCCCGGGCACTGCGAGTCGAGCCAGTACGCGATGTCGAGGAGCTTCGCCTTGGAATCGACCTTGCCGTTCGCGACCTCGACGACCTGCTTCGCGATGTACAGCGGCGCCGTGGCGACCTTGTCGACGCGCAGCTTCAGCGTCTCGTCGACCTTCAGCTTGAGCGCGCTGTAGATCTTGTCGATGGTCGAGGGCACCAGTTTGATGGCGCCGCCCATCTGCGCGACAAGTTCTTCCGCGTCGGGCTGGATGCGCTGCTCGTACTTGACCTTCGCGGCCGTCGCGCCCTCGCCCTTCCAGTCGTGGAAGAGCGTGGTCAGCGCTGAAGTCGCGTCGGTCCTGGTCTGCTCGACGGCCTTCTTGGCGTCGGTGAGGTCTTCGACCTCGTCGAACATCGCCTGGAAGTTGATCTCGCGGTTCTCGTGGAACTTGTCCCAGATGTCGGTCTTGTAGTTGATCTCGAACGGCTTGTCCGGCATCTTGCTCCAGACCTGGTCCGACCACTCCGAGAAGAAGTCCAGCGTCGGCTTCCCGAGGTCGAGCACCTGGTCGGATTTGGTCGTGGAACCACCCGCGGCGGGCCGGGACATGGAGTCGAGGTCCTTGTCCGCCTTGTCGGCGGCGGCCGCCTGCCGCTTGTCCGCGGCCGCGTTCGAGTCACGCTCGGCGATGGCCTTCTCGTAGGCCTTGTCCCCGCCGAAGAGCAGCGCGTCCTTCGTGCCCTGGGTGATGTACGGGTCCTTGAGCAGGGCCTGCTTCTGCTCCCACGTGTACTTGCTCATTGCGTCCCCGCCTTGTTGGCAGCCGCGGCGTTCGCCTGTTCGGATGAGGTGTAGCGGGTCGACGCGGTGCTGACCCCGCCGGCGAGCTGCGTGAGCTGGCCCGCGTAGCCCTTCATCGCGTCGGAGATGGCGAGGATCCCGGTGGCGTAGCCCTTTTGGTGGTCCTTGTGCACGCGGCCGAAGTCCGCGGGTTGCACCTGGGTCGGCCCGACCTTCCCCGCCTCGGACGTCGTGTTCTCAGCCGCGCGATCCAATGACGTCGACGCCGTGAGCATCGCCTCTGAATCGGCTTTGTAGCCCCCGTCCGGCATGACCGGTGCCCCCTTCGTCCCGCTGTATCCGCCTCGTTGTCCTACCTACGACGCACGCCGGCGGCATCAGGTGCCGTCGCATATGCACACAAGAATGTACCCACCGGTCACCGAGGTCGCAGGAACATTCACACCTTTGCTAACTCAAACGATTTCGACGCAAGAAGCCTGGTAGACCGCGTTTTCGGGGCTTCGCGCCCGCTTCGATCGCCTCGGCGAGAACGGTCGCCGCGCCGCGGATGTCGACCAGCCGGTCCAGCTCGTCGAGGTCGAGGTCGACGCCGAACTCCACCTCGACCGTCGCCAGGAGCCGGACACGGCGCCGCGAGTCCACGCCCATTTCGGCGAAGGGTGTGTTCTCGTCGATGGTGTCCCGATCGACGTCGAAGGTCTCGCAGACGAGGGTCTTGATCTCGTCGACGTACTCGCTCCCGTCAGCTGCCATGGGGGGATTCTGTCCCATCCGCCGTCCAGTACCGCGTTCTGGCCGCGGAACGCGCGACCTTGCCGCTGGAGGTCCTCGGCAGCCCGCCGGGTTTCACGAGCAGGAACGCCTTGAGCCGGACGTCGTGCCGCTCGGCGACGGCGCGGGTGGCCGCGCGCGCGACCTCTGGCTCGTCGAAGGCGGGTGCCTTCCGCGCGCGCTCGGCGACCACGACGACGCCCTCGCCGTCGTCGAGGTCGACCGAGAACGCGGCGATCCGGTCGGCACCGAGAACAGGGTGCGCGGCGGCGGCCGTCTCCTCGATGTCGTGCGGGCTGTGGTTGCGGCCGTCGATGATGATCAGGTCCTTCAGGCGTCCGGTGACGAAGAGCCTGCCGTCCCGGATCGATCCCAGGTCGCCGGTGCGGAGCCAGCCGCCTTCACCGTCGAGTTCGGCGCCGAACACCTCGGCCGTCAGCTCGGGACGCCGCCAGTACCCGGCCCCCACGTTGGGCCCCTTCACCCAGATCTCGCCCGTCGCGCCTTTAGCGGGCAAAACGCGCTCCGGTGGGGGTACGACCCGGACCCGCTGGCCGCGGGGCCAGCCGATCTCGACGAGCTCACGACCGTCCACTTCGGTCACCACAGGGCCACTCGCGTCACCGCTGGCGACGTAGACGGTCGCCTCGGCCAGGCCATAGGACGGCCGGAACGCGCCGCGCGGGAAGCCGTGGGGTTCGTACGCGGCGAGGAACTGCCGCACGGTCGCGGCCCGGACCGGTTCGCTGCCGCTGAGCGCGATCGACACCGTCGAGAGGTCGTACTCGGCCCGCTTCGCCTCGGGGACGGCCTCGACCACCAGGTCATACGCGAAGTTCGGGGCCGCGGTGAGCGTGTTCGGATACGCCGACATCAGCAGCAGCCAGCGCTCCGGGCGCCGGATGAACTCCAGTGGCGCGATGAACACCGTCCGGCCGCCGGCGTGCATCGTCCCGGCGAGCAGTTGCGCCAGCCCCATGTCGTGGAAGAACGGGATCCAGCCGACGCAGGTGGTGTGCTCGCGGACGTCGTAGGCGTCGCAGATCTGCCAGCACGCGGCCGAGAAGGCGCGATGCGTGATGATCACACCGGCGGGTGATCGCGTCGTTCCGGACGTGTACTGCAGGTAGGCGGGGTCCTCGGGGGACACCGGCGCGGGCGAGGAGCGATCCGCCGGGTCCAGCGGCAGGGTGTCGACGGCGACAATCTCGCGCGGCTTCGGGACAGGTTCGGCCTCGGCGAACTCGGTGAGCCGCTCGACCAGGGCTTCCGACGTGAGCCAGATGTCGGCGTCGCAGTCGTTCAGGACCCCGACGAGCCGCTCACGATGCGCGCGGACGTCCGGCGCGGACAGCGGCACCGCGACGGCTCCGGCATAGAGCGCGCCGAAGAACGCGACGACGTACGTGAGGTCCTGCCGCGCGGTGATCGCTACCCGGTCCCCCGGCTGGATCAGCGTGCGGAGCCTCGCCGCGACCGCGCGGACGTGGAGGAGGAGCTCGGCCCAGGTCAGCGTGTCCTCGACGGGTTCGTGCCGATTCGAGAGGTCGAGGTGCGTGTAAGCCGGGCGATCGACGTCGGCGCGTTGAAGCAGGCGCTGCATGAGCGGGGTCCGCAGCACTTCTTCGGGCACTTCTGGTGACGGTTTTGAAGGCACTGGCACATCCTCCGGCCGCGGCATGGGCATCATACGAAGGTGGACGACTTCTTCGTGCTGGACGATCCGGCGGACCGCGTCAAGGCCCTGCGCGACCGGGAGCTCAGCTCGAACCCGGGTGGCACGGCCGCCGAGACGCCGAACCTCCTGCTGATGGACGGCGCGGACCATCGACGGCTGCGCGCGGTCGTCAAGGAGGTCATCGCACTGGTGGAGCCCCTGCCGGACCCGGTGCTCGCTGACCTCCGGAGCGCGATTAGCCCGCTAAAGGCGCGTGAGCGGTTCGACCTGGTGGCCGACTTCGCCAGGCCGGTGGCGGCCAGGGTGACGGCGGCGACGCTCGGCGCGGCGGAGCCGCTGAGCGAGAAGCTGCTGACGAATCTGTCCGAGACGGCCGCGAACCTGGACGTCTGGTCGGGTGGCCCTGGCGGGGCCGACACGGCCGCGCTGCGGGTCGCGATGTTCTTCCTCAAGGCGACGGCCGTCGAAGGCGGCGGGCTGGCGCTGCTCCGCGAAGCACACGAAGCAGGCCGGATCACCGAAGACGAACTGATGATCACGCCGGTGATGCTCGCCCATGCCGCGTACGAGAACTCCATGAACTTCCTCGCCCTCGCCGGCCTCGAACTCCTACGCCGTCCAGACGTCCTCGACGACGTACGCGGCCTGATCCACGAAGTCGCCCCGACTCGCTTCGCCGCCCGCCGCGTGACCGCGCCGTTCTTCTTGTCCGGCAAGGACTTCACGACGGGAGACAAGCTGGCCATCCCGCTGGGCCCCGGCGACGAACTCGCGTTCGGCCTCGGCCGCCACACCTGCCCCGGCTCGCGAGTCGCGGTCGCCGAGGGTGAGGCGGCGCTGCGCGCGCTGGCCGAGATCCTGTCCCCGGAGCATGTCGTGGAAGACGTGCGATACAAGACGCACGCCGTCTTCCACGGCGTCGAACGGGCCATCGTGACGCTGCGAACCTGACGGCTCAGGTCGCCAGCCAATCGGTCTCGGCGAAATCGTCGTCGTCGCCCCGCGCCGCTCGCCGATGCCGCCCGGCCGGACGTTCCTCGGGAACCGGAGCGGGAACCGGAGCGGGCGCCGGAGGCGGCGGAGGGGCCTGTGGCGTCGGCGGCGGAGGCCGGTACGCGACCGGCGGCTCGTCGGCGGCCCGGTACCCGGCACGGCGTTCGTTCTCCGACTCGTCTTCCTCGAACCCGAAGTCGCCGTCGTCCTCGACCTTCTCGCCGACGGTCGACTCGGTCGCCCAGCCACCCGCGGCCTCCGCCCGCCGCTTCTGCTCGAGACGCGCGGCCAGCGCCGCACTCGTCTCCTGCTTGAGCTTGTCGCCCGCGGCCTGGGTCTCCTCGATCGCCTTGGTTGCCCGGTTGTCGACCAGGTACATCCGGTCGCCGTTCTCGCGCTCCAGCCCGGCCAGCTTGTGCCGGAGTCTGGCGAGATCCTCCTCAGGATTCACTGATCCCCTCCCCTGACCCGCTAGCGGAAGCCGATGACGCCGTCGTCGTCGAGCGACCCGCTGATCCGGCTGCCCGTCGTCGTCGCGGTGTCGAACAGGCCGCCGTCGACCCGGTATCCGCTGGACGTGCGCTGCTGGTCTTCACCGGACCCCTGCCCGCCTCCGGCCGCTGCGCCGCCCATCATGCCCATGCCACCCATCATCCCCGATCCGGCCGCGGCCGGATCCTGGGCGCCCCCGCCGGGAGCGGCACCGAGCCCGGACGGCGTCGAGGGGGCGGACGCGCCGCCACCGGTTCCGGCGGGATCCGACGTGTCGCCGAGGCCGTTGTCGTCACCGTCGAAGGGGTTGCTCAACGACTGGGCGGTAGTCGATTCGGAGCCGCTGTCCGCGGCCGCCGACACCGGTTCGGGCTGATGAGAGGTCTCCGCGGCGGGAGCGCTACCGCCGACACCGCCGGACGTCGCGTCGTGCGGTCGAACGCTTTGCTCGGCCTGCTGGCGCGCGACCTCGTCGACCGGCCGGGCCGCGGCACCATCGGCGGCGTGCCTTCCGGCGGCCTGCGGTGCCGGATCCGAACTCGCGTGACGGCCGCCCGCGGGCTCGTCTTCGCCCAAGGTGTACTTCGACGGATGCCCGGACCCGTCGTCGACGGTGACCAGTGTCGGCCCGTCGGGGCCGCTGGGCCGTTCCGCGGTGATCTTGAGGCCGCCGTCCTCGATGTGGATCTTGCCGTCGGGACCCGGCTGGTAGACCTGCCCGGGGACGGCGAGTGGACGCGAGGCCGCCTGCTGGTCCAGCCGCTCGGCGGTGCCGGAGTGCACGGGCCCGCCTGCCGCGTCGCCGGTGCCGGGCGTGGCCTTGCCGTCGCCGAAGTCGAGGTCGTAGTCCTTGGCCTGACCGGTGCCGTCCTGGACGGAGATACCCATCTTCCCGTCGGCGCCGGGTTCGGCCATGGAGATTTTGCGGTCGCCCTGCTCGACCGTCATCGTCTCGGGCTGGGTGCCGTCCTTGATCGCCTCGCCCGTGCGGGGGTCGATCGGATACGGCTCCCCGGTCGCCGGGTCGATGTCGAGCGGCTTGTCCGTGACCGGGTTTTTCTCCTGCCCCGGCACTTCGGGCTTTTCCGGCTGCATGTACTCGACCGCGCTCGGCGGCGGCTTCTGCCCGCCACCGGACGACGGGCCTCCACCACCGGAGGACGGGCCGCCGCCACCGGTGTCCTTGCCGCCACCGCCCTTTTCGACGGGCTTTTCGCCGCCCGTCTCCGGGGTCTTGCCCAAGTCCGCGTAGGGATTCTCTTCGACCTTGCCGACCGACTCGGCGTACGCCTTCCACGCGCCGTTGATCGCGTCGCGGGTGTTCTTGCACACCAGCTGGAAGTTCTCGATGTGCTTGCCGAACCAGGCGAGGAAGACATCCTTCAGCCAGGCCACCGCCTGAGGTTTGAGAACCTCGTCGATGGTGCTCTGGTCGATGTCGCCCCAGTCGTCGTTGAAGGCGTTCTTGGCGTCGATGCTCAGGAACTTGACGCAGTGGATGATGTCGTTCTGGCTGCAGGAACCGTCGGCGATCCGTATGATCCGCTCGATGTCCTGCGCCGTGGCGTCGCCGATCTTGTCGGTGTACCACTTCTGCAGCCAGTCGACCTTCTCGCGGCAGAACCGGCCCACCGAGGCGTTGGTCCGCAGAAGTCCGTCGCCCGCCGCCTTGAACGCCTCGGCGACCTTTCCGTTCTTGTCCGTGTAGGCCTTCTGGTACGCGCGGGCCTGATCGGCCGCGGGGCCTTCCCAGGTGCCGAGTGAATTCCCCAGCTTCCCGGAGACGTCCTGCGATGAACCGGAAACGGCCGTGCCGACCGCGGTCAGCTCGTCCGCGCTCGCCTTGAAGAGGTTGAACGGGATGTTGTCCTGCTCGTGGTACAGCCGCTGGAGTTCGCCGAGTGCGATGGCCGCGCCGCCACCCGCGAAGCTCAGCGCGCGGACGTAGAGCGGGTGGAAGATCTCGTAGACCTTGAACCCGGAAAGGCCGGGGACCATGATGTCGTTCGAATTCGCGCAGCCGGGGTCGGTCTCGGTGGCGCGGCCGGCGATCTCCTGGGATTTCGCCGCGTCCTTGTTCAGCGCGTCGCGATCGCCCTGCCGCCCCGCGGCCTGGTTCGCGTCGTACTTCTCGTGCGCGGTTTTGTAGGCCTTCTGGACTTCCTCGATCGGCGCGTCGTTCGCGTTGATGTCGCTCTCGGTGATCCAGTCACCGTTCATGGACTTGATGTAGTCCCGGAAACCGTTCCGGTCGGCTTCGCTGGCGAAACCGCAGCTTTCCGGGCTCTCGTCCTCGATGTAGTCGATGTAGTCGAGGGCGAGTTCGCGTTTGGTGTCCCGATCGATGTTCGGGTCGTTGAGGATTTTTTCGACTTCGGCCCGGCTGGGAATGTCGTGACCGTCTCCGCCGACATCTCCGAGGCCCATCAGTGCTTCCTCATCTCGGCGGCGTTCGCGTCCTCATTGGACTGATAGAGGTCCTTGGACGCCGCGAGTTTGCGGCCGAACTCGTCCGACGCCGCGAGGTAGCCGCGTGCGCACTTCACCAGTCGCTGAATGCTCGCGGAATAGCCGGAGAAGCAGTCCCCGTGCGCCGGACCGAAACTGCCGGAGCTCACGTTGATCTGCTCGACCGCCCCGATCGGCCCTTCACAGGCCTGCTTGGGCAGGTCCCGCAAAACCTTGGCGGCTTCGTTCAGCTGCGCCGGATCGACCTTGTGCCCGTTGCCCGTCACCGTCACCCTCCCCTAGGTATACGCACACGGAATGTACCGGGCCGGTAACGCGGGCGCAGCCGGTTGGGAAGATCGTGAGAGACCTTACGAGGCGGAGGAGACGACTCCCGCGAGCCTGTCGGCGGCCGCCTGTGCGGTGTCGTGCGCGGGGGCCTCGACCATGACGCGGACCAGTTGTTCGGTGCCCGACGGGCGCAGCAGGACGCGGCCTTCCTCACCCAGTTCGGCCTCGACGGCGCCGACGGCGTCACGGACGGCGGCCGAGACGGCGACCGCTGCCTTGTCCGCCACGGGGACGTTCACCAGCACCTGCGGCAGGCGGTTCATGACGGCGGCGAGGTCGGCGAGCGACTTGCCGGTGGCCGCCATGCGGCTCATCAGCCGCAGTGCGGTGAGGAGTCCGTCGCCGGTGGTCGCGTGCGCGGGCAGGACGACGTGGCCCGACTGCTCGCCGCCGAGCGCGAACCCGCTCGCGCGGAGCTCTTCGAGGACGTAGCGGTCGCCGACGGCGGTCGTGACGACGTTGATCTCGTGCGCACGCATCGCCAGGTGCAGGCCGAGGTTGCTCATCACGGTCGCGACCAGGGTGTTCTTGGTCAGCTCGCCGGACTCGGCCAGTGCGAGCGCGAGGACGGCCATGATCTGGTCGCCGTCGATGAGCTCACCTGCGGCGTCGACGGCGACACAGCGGTCGGCGTCGCCGTCGTGCGCGATCCCGAGGTCGGCGTTGTGCTCGACGACGGCCGCGCGCAACGCGTCCGGGTGATTCGACCCACAGTGCTCGTTGATGTTCACGCCGTCCGGCTCGGCGTGGATCGAGATGACCTCGGCGCCTGCCTTGCGGTAGACCTCGGGGGCGACGACCGCCGACGCGCCGTTCGCGCAGTCGACGACGACACGCAGGCCCGCGAGCGGGTGCGGCGTGGCCGAAAGCAGGTGCTGGATGTAGCGCTCACCCGCGTCGGCGACGTCCTTGACGCGGCCGACGCCGATGCCGGTCGGGCGGGTGACGGGAGCGGCGAGACCGGCCTCGATCTCGTCTTCGATCCCGTCGGGAATCTTGTGCCCGCCTGCCGCGAACAGCTTGATGCCGTTGTCGGGCATGGGGTTGTGGGAGGCGGAGATCATCACGCCGAGGTCCGCTTCGAGCACGCCTGCCAGGTAGGCGACGGCGGGCGTCGGGACGACCCCGAGACGGAGCACGTCGGCACCGGCGGAGGTGAGACCCGCCACAACGGCGGCCTCGAGCATCTCGCCGCTGGCACGCGGGTCACGGCCGACGACCGCGACCGGACGGTGCGAGCGGTCGTGCGCGGCGAGGACACGCGCCGCGCTGGCGGCGAGCGAGAGCGCCAGCTCCGGGGTCAGTTCCTCGTTGGCGAGGCCACGTACGCCGTCGGTACCGAATAGACGAGCCATCTGTCGACCTCCTTGAAAAACCACCACGACAACCTAGCGAGCCCCCACCCGCGTCCCCCCGCGCCCCCGGGAGCGCGTTTAGCGGGCTAAACGCGCTGCGTCCCGAAAACACGGAAGCGCCCATCCGAGAGACGGATGGGCGCTTCCGCGGGTTGCGCCAGAGGCGCGATCAGCGCTTGCTGTACTGCGGAGCCTTACGGGCCTTCTTCAGGCCGTACTTCTTCCGCTCCGTGGCGCGAGCGTCACGGGTCAGGAAGCCGGCCTTCTTCAGTGCCGGGCGGTCGTCGGCGTCGACCTCGACGAGCGCACGGGCGATCGCGAGGCGGAGCGCACCGGCCTGGCCCGAGATCCCGCCACCGTGCAGGTTGGCGAAGATGTCGAACGAGTCGGGCTTGTCGACCGTCACCAGCGGCTCACGGATGAGCTGCTGGTGCACCTTGTTCGGGAAGTACTCCGCGAGCGTGCGGCCGTTGAGCTTGAACTCACCGGTACCGGGAACGACGCGCACCCGGACGACGGCTTCCTTGCGGCGGCCGACGGTCTGGGCGTTGCCACCGGCGGCGCGCGACGGGCGAGCGCCTGCCGGGGATTCGCTGGTCGCGACGGCGTCGCCGACCGCGGGGGTCTCCGTGGTCGCGACGGCTTCGACAGCCTCGGTCGCGGTCTCCTCGGTGCTGGTCACAGACTGTTCCTCACTCACTGCGCGACCTGCGCGATCTTGGTGATCTCGCGCGCCTGCGGCTGCTGCGCGGCGTGCGGGTGCTCAGGGCCCGCGTAGACCTTGAGCTTCTTACCCTGGGCGCGGCCGAGCTTGTTCTTCGGGAGCATGCCCTTGACGACCTTCTCGAGCAGGTGCTCGGGCTTGGTGTCGAGCAGTTCGCCGAAGGAGCGCTTGCGCAGGCCACCGGGGTAACCGCTGTGCCGGTAGGCGAACTTCTGCTCGCGCTTGTTACCGGTGAGCGCGACCTTCTCGGCGTTGACGATGATGACGAAGTCACCGGTGTCCACGTGCGGGGCGAAGGTCGGCTTGTGCTTGCCGCGCAGCAGCGTGGCGACCTCGGTCGCGAGCCGGCCGAGCACGACATCCTCGGCGTCGATCACGTGCCAGGCACGAGTGACGTCGCCGGGCTTGGGGCTGTACGTGGGCAAGGGTCTACCTCGTCGTCAACATTGCGTGTGGTTTCTGTGCGGGCCTAGCGCTTACGCGCCGCAGCGCACAACGACATATGAAGATACCCCCACGCCCGACCCGCCTGCGAAGCGGGGTAGGTCCGGGGTCCCATACTAGGGCCGGCGCCCGGCGGGCGCACTGGAACTGTACCCCGCCGGTGTGGCGGAACCGCCCACGGCATCGTCCTTCGCGGGAGAGGATGAGACGATCCGGACGCGCACCGCGCGCGGGGACTCGATCAGGGGAACGGCGATGAACAAACGGCCAACGACCATTTTGTGCGTGCTGGGCGCCGTACTGGCGCTCACCACCGCGTGCGGCCAGGCGCGGGCGGGCACCGCCGTGCCGAAGGGCGACGACGCGGCGACCTACGTCGGCACGAAGTTCGAAGCGGCGATGAACAAGCTGCAGAACACCATCGGCGACCAGCGGGATGTCACCAGTGAGTCGGGCGCCTATTTCCGGTTCGACGAGAAGTACATCCGCTCCACGATCTCGTCGGCCCGCACCGGTTCGCCGGAAAGCCGGGTCAGCCGTCACCGTTCGCAGAAGAACCCGGACGAGAGCATCGACTGGTACACCCCCGCCGACGGGGCCGTCGAGTACGCCTATCTCGGGCCCGCCTACAAGAGCCTCGCCCCGACACCGTGGATCTCGATGCCCAAACCGGAAGCCGGGCTGGCGATCCCCTGCGCGTGGAGCGGCATCATCACCGCCTGCAAAATGGCCGACGCCACCGCCTTGGCCTACAACGCGGACAAGAAGGTCGTGAAGGGCGCCAAGAGCCTTCCCGAGAAGCGGACAGAGCTGACGGCCGACGTCCCGTTCGGCAAGTTCCTCGAGCGGCGGGTGGAGATCCTGCCCACGTCGATCAGCGACGCGATCACCGACGAGATGAAGAAGGCGCCGATCCCGACCACCGTGTCGCTCAACGCGGACGGCACGCTGAACCAGATCGTGATGGACGCCAAGATCGAGGGTGGCGGGCACAAGATCGAGCTGCGGTACGACTTCCGGTTCAGCGGCAAGGCGACCACGCAGGACATGCCGAAGCTGCCGGACGCGGCGCAGATCACCGTGCTGCCCGACAAGGCCGCCCGGGACGACTTCTACCGCCGCCTCGACGCTTTGAACGGTGCCTGAGTCATGGCCGAGCGCACCGACACCGTGAACTTCTCGACGTCCCGAGGTGACCACCGATGAGCCAGCCGCCCGAACAGCAGCCGCAGCAACCACAACAGCCGCAGCAGTGGTGGCAGCCGCCGTCGAATCCCGCGAACCCGCAGCAGGGACAGGCCACCGGACCGCATTCCGGGCAGTGGCAGCAAACCGATCCCGGCGCGGCGGGCACCGGTTCCTACACCGGGCAGTGGCAGCAGTCCGGCCAGCCGGGCGGCACCGGGTCGTTTTCCGGGCCGTGGCAGCAAACCCCGAACACCGGCTGGCAGCAGCCCGCACAGCAGCAGTACCCGGCGCCGCGACAGCAGGATTGGCAAGCACAGCAACAGAATCCCCCGCCAGGCCAGTACGGCGGCGGCTTCCAGCCCGCACAGCCGGCACAGTCATCGCAGTACGGCGGGCTCGGCGCGTTCGGTGGCGAAACCGAAAAAAAGCCGAAGGTAGCGAAGAAGACTTTGCTGATCGGCGGAATCGCCGCCGCCGTCTTGATCGCGGGTGGTGTCGGGGCGTGGTCGCTCGGCGCGTTCGCCGGGGACTCCCTCGACCAGAAATCGGTGGAAGACGGGGTCGTCCGCGTGCTCAACGAGCATTACGGGGAACCGGATGTGAAGAACGTGCAATGTCCTTCCGGCGAACCGGTGGAGAACGGCACCACGTTCGACTGCTCCATCGATCTTTCGGGACAGCAGAAGAAGGTCACCGTCCGGGTGCTGAACACGACGCCGGAATTCGAGGTCGGCGCGCCGCACTGACACACCGGTGAAACGACAGCCGCGGCGGGGATTCCCGCCGCGGCTTTTTCTTTCGCACAAACGAAACGGCGGGCTCGGCATCCGGAGATGCCTGCCCGCCGCTGCTCGTTGGAGCGTGAGACTCAGAACAGGCCGGTGACGCCCTGCTCCGTGGACTGGTAGCCGTCGGCCAGCTGCGGCAGCACGCCGGCGACCTGCGCGAGAAGCTGCTTGAGCTCCTCGAACTTGTTGTCCCACTCCTGCTGCGCGGCAAGGTAAGAGGTCTGCGCGTCACCCTGCCAGGTGTTGACCAGCGGGGCCAGGTCGCTCTTCAGCTGACCGAACAGCGACTCCAGCTCACCGCCGGTGGCCTTGCAGTCGTCAGCCGCGGTGTGGATGACGGCGTAAGAGACCTTCATCTCGGACATGTGATCCTCCAGTGATTAAAAAAGTCCAGGTATTCGTTGAAACGCCAGATCAGCCGAGGACGCCGAAGCCCTTGTTGACCGAGTTGATGAGCTCCTGCTGCTGCTGCTCGGAAGCGTTGTACTTCGAACCGGCCTGCTCGAGCAGCTCGCCGATGTTCTGCAGGGCCTTGTTCAGGCCCTGGCCCGCCTCGTCGTAGCGCTTCATCACGTTGGCGAACGCGATCGCCGCGTCGCCGGACCAACCGGCCTGGGTGGCCTGGATGTTGTCACGAAGCTTGCCCAAGTTCTGGTCCATCGAGACGCGAACCTCGGTGACTCGCTTCTCCGCCTCGGTGAACTGCTCAACGTTCCCGGTAAAACCGCCAGCCATGGGAGCTTCCCCCTTCGTTCGTGGGTTATCCGTACTTGGTGAAGTTCGTTTGGTACGGACCTACGACGGAGACCCTGCCATGTTCGGTTCCCCCTTGTCGCCGTTTGATTTCAAGTAGTTGCTTGCGTGAACGCTCCCAGCGGGAACCAGCCGCTCCGTACGCTCTCACTGGTCGCGAATCGCGCCGGGAAAAGGCCTTTCACCACGGCATTTCGCAAACGCACAGCAGCCGGTCATTCGCCGCGGATCATGATTCGCGACTGCGAAAAGTCCTCATCGTCGTCACCCACACGTGGCCGCTTGGCCACCGGTTCCGGCCGAAGGGGAACCAGATCGGCGGCCGAGGGCAGAGCGGGAACCGGGAGACCGGTACTCGCGCGGAACCGTTTCGCGCTGTCGCGCAGAGCGCTGGGGGTCGGGGCGGTCTCCTCGCCCGCGAGCCGTCCCTTGCCGAATTGCTTCGCCAGTTCGGCGTTCTCGCTCCGTCTGCGTTCGTACCGCGCCTTGGCGGTGCGGGAGACCTGACGGGCGTAGGTGACCGCGTCGCGCCCTGTGCGCGCGAAATTCTCAGCGGCGGTCTCGGGTTCGGGTGGCATGCGCCTCCCCCTTCAGTTGACGACCACCATCGTTTTGACGACCTGCTCGCAGGCCGCGCTCACCCGCTGTTCGAGGGGCGAGCCGGTGCCGTACTGGCAACCGATGTGGACGCGGATCTTTCCCTGCGCGAGGACGTACCAGTCGACGCGCGCCTTCGGTTTGGTTTCGCGGTAGTAGATGACGGTCTTGTCGGCGTAGTTCGCGGAACCGTTGAAGCCGCTGTATTTCTGGTGCGGGTCGGTGGAGGCGAGCTTCGCGAGCTCGTCGACGAGCTTCTGCCGGTCGGCGGACGCGTCGTAGTCCATCACGAACTCCTCGGCGACCACGAGGTCGTCCCCGGTGAGCGAATCGCTCGGGTGGATCACCACTTGGCGGTCGGCGACACGGTCGTCGGTCTGCGTCCAGTCCATCGGGGCGATGAAGCGGTAGTCGTACTGGGCGAGCGTCCGGCCTTCCGGCTCCTTCTCCCCGCTGTTGACCGCGAAGAGGACCCCACCGACGACCGCCGCCACGACCACCACGGCCGCGGCGATGATCCAGGGCGTCTTCTTGCCCTTCGCGCCCCGCTCGGCGGGCTTCGCCTCGCGGGGCGGCTCCCCCGGCCGCCACGGCTGCTGCCCCATCGGCGGCGAGGGCGGCCCCTGCCGGCGTGGCGCGTTTAGCGGGCTAAACGCGATCTGTGGCGGCGGGGCACCCGGGTGCGGATTGGCACCCGGGTGCGGATTCGGGGGGAACGGGGCGCGTGGGGCCTCGGGGCGCCGTTCCGCGGGGGCGGGGGTACCGACGCGGGAGACGGCGGAACCGGCGAGGGAACCTGTCCGGTCCGGGTCGATCAGCACGGCGCGCAGTGCGCCGCGGGCGACCAC
This sequence comes from Amycolatopsis sp. NPDC051071, assembly GCF_040682875.1. Lineage (NCBI taxonomy): Bacteria > Bacillati > Actinomycetota > Actinomycetes > Pseudonocardiales > Pseudonocardiaceae > Amycolatopsis > Amycolatopsis sp. NPDC051071. The sequence continues at coordinate 17,737 of NZ_JBFBBY010000108.1, forward strand.
GGTCTCGGGCTGATCCAAGGTCGTGGGCACGACACCGGTCCGCTCGTGCACGAGCCGCGACACCATCGGGATCCGGCTGGACCCACCGACGAGGAAGATCGCCGTCAGCTGCTTGGGCCGCAGCCCGGAATCGCCGATCGCGGCCACCGTGAGCTCCACGGCGCGGCCGAGCGGGCCCGCGATCAGCCGCTCGAGGTCCTCCCTCGTCACGTGGGCGTCGGCGAACGGCGGCGGCATCGGGACGTCGGTGTACGCGTGCCGCGACAACGTCTCCTTCGCGCCGCGGACGTCTTGGCGCAGCACGCGGCGACGTCGCCGGTCCGTGAGCTCGCGGCCCTCGACCAGCTTCCGCCATTCCGGCGGGTCGACCGAGGACACCAGTGAGCCCACGTGCTCCAGGAGCGCCTGGTCGACGTCCGCCCCGCCGAAGCTCGGATCCCCCCGGGTGGCCAGCACCTGGAACCCTGCGCGTTTAGCGGGCAAACTGCGATCCGCCGGGCTGCCGGGCATGCGCTGGACCACGGAGACGTCGACGGTGCCGCCGCCGAGGTCCAGCACCGCGAGGGCGTCGCCGGGGCGGCCGCTGAACTCGACCGTGCGCTCGGAATTGAGGTCGGCGGGCGCGAAGGTCGCCGCGTGGTAGACCGCGGCGGCGACCGGTTCCGGCACGAGGGCGACCTGACGCGCGAGCCCGCCCGCCGCCTGCCGCAGCAGCCGGGTGCGGGTCGCGCCCCAATCGGCCGGGTGGGTCAGGACCAGCAGCTCGACTTCGGCGTCACCGGCGAGCCGGCGCGCCTCGGTCACCGCGCGCTTGAGCACGGCGTTCACGACGTCGGTCACGCGCAGGACGTTGTCGCCGAGCAGCAGATCGCCCTCGTCGATCCGGCGCTTCGGGTTCGGCTCGTAACGCGACGGGTCCACCGCCGCCTGCCGTTCCGCCTCCTGGCCGACGAACAGCGTCCCGTCCGGCGCGGCGTAGACCGCCGACGACATCAGCGGCTGCCCGTCCACCACGACGACCTGCGGTTCGCGACCGTTGATCGAGGCGACTACGCAGGTGCTCGATGTCCCGAAGTCCACCGCTACCCGCACAGTCACAAGCCACTCCCGCAGATCGTCGTCACCCCAAACCCAGCCCGGACCTCACCTGGTTCCGCGGGAGGTCAGTCCGGCTGGATCCACGAGACCTGCATGAGCTGCTTGCCGTGCTTCCGGGTGACGAGATTGCCTCGGCCCGGCGGCATCTGGCTCGGCTTCACGTTGGAGACGAGGGCGCCCTCGTCGCGTGAGCCGTTCATGACCATACCGGGCGCCGCGATCTCCCTGAGCTTGCCGAGGATCGGGTCGAACATCGCCCGTGCCGCACCACCACTGCGGCGCACCACGATGACGTGCAGACCGACGTCCTTCGCCTGCGCGAGGAACTCGGCGAGCGGCTTCAGCGGGTTGCTCGTCTGCGTGGCGACCAGGTCGTAGTCGTCGACGATGATGAACAGCTCGGGACCGGTCCACCAGGACCGGGTCTTCAGCTGCTCCTGCGTCACGTCCGGGCCGGGCAGCCGCCGGGTCATCGACCCGTGGACGTCCTTGATCATGCTCTCCAGCTGCGCGGCGGAAACCGCGTAGCCGAGCAGCTGGTCGCCGCCGACGTAGCCGAGCATCGTGCGCCGGTAGTCGACGAGGATGACGACCGCTTCCTGCGTCGTGTACCGCTCGGTGATCCCTCGGGTGATCTGCCGCAGCAGGTTCGTCTTGCCCGACTCGCCGTCCGCGAACGCGTAGAAGTGCGAATCGGCGGCGAAGTCGAGGTAGATCGGCTGGAGGTCTTCCTCGTTGACGCCGATCGGCACCAGCTTCGTGTTGCGCTTGGTGTCGATGCCGAGCACCTCGTCGTAGGTGACCATCTCGGGCAGCAGGCGGACCTGCGGCGCCGGGCGGCCACGCCACGCGCCCTTGATCTTCGCCACCGCGTCGGCGACACCGGCGGCGAGGTCGTCGGGATTGCTCGATCCGTCGATCCGGGGAAGGCCGGTGAGCAGGTGCAGCTTGTCCCTGGTCAGACCCCGGCCGGGGCGGCCGGCAGGCACGTTCACCGCGACCCGGCGGTCGATGTCGGACTCACTCGGGTCACCGAGGCGAAGCTCGAACCGGGTACCGATCATGTCCTTGATCGCCGGGCGGATGTCCGCCCACCGGTTCGCCGCGATGAACACGTGCACGCCGTAGGAAAGCCCCTGGGTGGCGAGCTTGGTGATCGAGACCTCCAGCTCGTCGAAGTCGTCCCGCAGTGCCTTCCAGTTGTCGACGATCAGGAAGGCGTCACCGAAGGCGTCGTCTTCGACCTTGATCTCGCCGCGCCGCTTCCGGTTGCGGAACTCGTTCATCGAGTCGATGCCCAGCGCACCGAACCGGCCTTCCCGCTCGGTGAGCAGGGTGGTCAGCTCGGCCACGATCCGGCGAGCCTTGTCCGGCTCGCGCCGGGCGACGGCGACGCCACCGACGTGCGGCAGGCCCTGAAGACCGGCCAACGTACCGCCACCGAGGTCGAGCGCGTAGAACTGCGCCTCTTCGGGGGTATGCGTCAGCGCCATCGACATGATCAGCGTCCGGAGCATGGTCGACTTGCCCGACTGCGGACCGCCGACGATCACCCCGTGCCCGGCCGCGCCGGAGAAGTCGGCCCAGAGCAGGTCGCGGCGCTGCTCGTACGGGCGGTCGACGATGCCGAGCGGCACCTGCATCCGGCCGTTGCCGAAGAACCCGACCGGGGACAGGCCGCGGTCGTCGGTGGGGTTCAGGTTCGGCAGCAGGGTGTCGAGCGAGTTCGGCTCCTTGAGCGGCGGCAGCCAGACCTCGTGTGCGGGCGGGCCCTGGCCGATCAGCCGGGAGACGATCACGTCGAGCTCACTGGGCTCGACGGCCTCCTCCGGCTTGGCCTGTTCCACCGGCGCGGCCTCGATCTGCTGCGGCTCCGGTTCCTTCGGCAGTTCGACGAAGTCCGGGACGAACAGCTGCGGGCGTTTGTCGGCTCGCACCACCGTCGCGACCGGACCGGCCGCTTTGATGCCCGCGGGCCGATACGGACCCGAAACATACGAAGCCTTGAAGCGGACCAGAGTCGAGGTGTCGTACTTCAGGAAACCGCCACCGGGTACGGACGGCAGTTCGAACGCGTCGGGCACGCCGATCGCGGCGCGGGATTCCGCGGCGGAGAACGTCTTCAGGCCGATGCGGTAGGAAAGGTGCGAGTCGAGACCGCGCAGCTTGCCCTCTTCCAGCCGCTGCGACGCGAGGAGCATATGCATCTGCAGCGACCGGCCCAGCCGTCCGATGGCGACGAACAGGTCGATGAAGTCCGGCTTCGCGGCCAGCAGTTCGGAGAACTCGTCACAGACGATGAAGAGCGCGGGCAGCGGGTCGAGGTCGGCGCCGTTCTCACGGGCTTTCTCGTACTCCCAGACGTTCTTGAAGTTACCGCCGTTCTTCAGCGCCTCCTGGCGCCGGTTCATCTCACCGGCCAGCGCGTCCTTCATCCGGTCGACCAGCGTGACCTCGTCCGCGAGGTTGGTGATGACCGCGGAGACGTGCGGCGCGGCGTCCAGACCCATGAACGTCGCACCACCCTTGAAGTCGACGAGGACGAAGTTCAGCGTGCTCGAAGAGTGCGTCGCCAGCATGCCCAGCACCAAGGTGCGGAGGAACTCCGACTTACCAGAACCGGTCGCCCCGATGCACAGGCCGTGCGGGCCCATGCCCTCCATCGCGGCTTCCTTGATGTCCAGCTCGACCGGCTGGCCGTACTCGCCGACCCCGAACGGGACGCGGTAGCGATCCCGCACCGGCCGCGGCCGCCAGGCCTGCTGGACATCGAAGGTCATCGGGTCGCCGGGAATGCCCAGCAGTTCGAGGAGACCGGGGTTGGACAGCAGCGGCTCTTCCTCGGCGGCGTCCTGCGCGGCCGTGCCGACGCGGTACGGCGAGAGAAGCCGCGCGAGCGCTTCGGACTCGACCACGCTGAGCGTGTCCGGGCGGCCGAACCACTCGACGCCGCCGGCGCTGCGCGCGCCGAGACGGTCTTCTTCGACGACCAGGCGTAGGCCACGACGGGCCGCGAGGTTGCCGATGGAGTCGGAAAGGTCGATCAGGGTGACGCCGACCAGACCCTCTTCGAGGATGATCTGCTCCTCGCGGGTGACCTCCGCGTCGTCGACGATGATGACGACGTGCGGCTGGTCCGGTGCGGGCGTCGCGTTGCGGGAGAACCGCTGGCGGTCACGGAGTTCTTCGTCGAGCCACTGCTCGATCTGCGCGAGCGAGCCCGCCATCATCCGCAGCTGGCCGATACCGTCGGCGAGCGCCGGGTGCTGGGCGTGCGGGAGCCACTTCGCCCACTCCCACTCCTCCTTGGCGCGGCCTGCCGTCGCGATCGCGATGAGGACGTCGTCGGGGCTGTGGAAGGTGACCAGCTGGGCCAGCATCGCGCGGGTGAGACCGCGGGTCAGGCCGCGGTCGCCCTGCATGCTCACCGCGGCGAACCCGCGGAGGGTGATCTGGGTCGGCAGGTCCGGGACGATCGAGTGCGCGCGGACGAACCGGCGCAGCGCCAGTGTCGCGATCGGCTCCAGTTCGTCGACCGGGCCGGTCTGCGGCGGCACGAGCCGCGTCGCGAGGCGGTGCGAACTGCGGCCGACGCGGAGGTGGAGGAAGTCCTGGTCGTTCTGGCGGCGTTCCCACATCCGGCGGCTCGCGGCGAGCGACCACATCGTCTGCGGGTCGGGGTGGACCCATTCGAGCGCGGCGCGCTGGTCGACCATGGCCTCACGGGCCCTGTCACGCATCTGGCCGAGGTAACGCAGGTAGTCCTTGCGGTCCTCGTCCATCTCGGCCTTCTTGGCGCCGCCGCCCTTGCCCGCGCCGCCGGCCATCATGCCGACGGTGCTCAGGACCATCATGCCGCCCATGACCATCATCATCGGGTTGTTGCGCCCACCCGAGGTGAACATGAAGACCATCATCCCAAGTGAACCGACGATCATCACCGCGGGAAGCAGCTTCATGACGATGTTGCCCGGGATGGTGCGCGGCACCTCTGGCGGCGGTTCGAGATGCACCTCGCCGCCCGGCGGCCGCGGGGCCGCCAGGCGCGGTGACTTCTTGAACTGCAGCGTGCTCATCGAAGGACCCCTCTTCAAACTCGACGATGGCGGCCACCGTTGGTGCGCGTACTGGTGCGCGAGACAACTTATCGAACGTCACCGGTGAAAATCCGGACAACGCCGAGAACGGCCCCGACCGGAGCCATACGCATGTCGGGGAGTGTAGGGCTCGGGACCGACACTCCCCAACGAACCCGCACGGCTCCGGGGCGCCCCGGCGCGCGTTTAGCGGGCTAAACGCGCTCCGGCGCCAGGCGAGCCTCCGGGTGCCCCGAGCTCCCCCGGTTCGCGTTTAGCCCGCTAAACGCACTCCGGCGGCAGCGGCCCCAGGACTCCCAGGCTTCGCGATTAGGCCGCTAAACGCACGTGCCGTCGACAGCGAGAGGGGCCCTGGGAGGTCGGCTGTCTTACTTTTGCCGGTCTTTTTCCGACAGTCGATGATGTGGGCACCCGGCTTCGGTATAGGTTCCCCCGGGAGCAGACTCTCAGGGCAGGGGGAAGGCAGTGGCAACGGGCACGACGGTATTCAGCAGGGTGACGGTGGTCGCGCCACGCACCCGGATCGACGTGGCTTTGCCGGCTGACGTCGCGGTGGCGGACCTGCTGCCCATGCTGTTGGAGATGGCGAAGGAGGCGACGCCGGACGGCGGCGCCCGCCATGGCGGCTGGGCGCTGGCGAAGCTGGGCGACGTGCCTCTCGACCCGAGCCGGACCCTCGCGTCCCTCGGCGTCGTCGACGGCGAACTGCTGCAGCTGCGCAAGCGCAACGAGAACCCGCCTCCGCCGCTGTACGACGACGTCGTCGACGCGATCGCCGAGTCGTCTCCCGACAGCTTCCGCCCGTGGACCAAGGAGACGGCGCGCCGCTTCGGACACATCGCGGGCGGTCTGGCGCTGTTCTTCGCGGCCATCGCACTCTTCACCAGCGGCTCGTTCTACGGCGGCAACGCACTCGCCGCCGCGATCGCCGGCGGTATCGGCGCGATCGCGTGCGTCGCGATCGGCGCGACATTGGCCAAGGCCTACAAGGCCGAGGCGACCGGAGTCCTGGTCGCCGCGACAGGCGGCCTGCCGCTGGCCTTCGTCAGCGGGTTCTACATCGTGCCGGGGCTGTCGCTGTGGGCGAACCTGCTGCTCGCGAGCACTCTGGTGATCATCGTGGCGGCGGTCTGCATCCTCGTCATCGGCCACGGGATCACCACCTTCATCGCCGCCGCGACGACGGCCACGATCTCCGCGCTGACCTTTCTGGCCGCGACGCTGATCGACACCCCGATCGCCGGGATCGCCGCCGGCGCGGCCGCGTTCTCGCTGGCGTGCATCTCGATCCTGCCGCGCGCGACGATCAAGCTTGCGAGCCTCCCGACTCCGCACGTCCCCGGCAGCGCCGAAGAGCTCAAGGAAGACTCGGGCTTCCCGGACTACCGCGCCATCGAGCGCCGCACCGCGGTCGCCCACGAGTACATGACCGGTCTCCTGACCGGCTGCGGCGCGGCCACGGCGTTGTTCGCGATCATCGCTTCGACGTCGCCTTCGATCTTCGGCCCGATCCTCGGCGTGGTCGCCACGCTGGTCCTGCTCCTGCGAGCGCGGGCGTACGCGAACGGCGCGCAGGCCATCGCGCTGCTGACCACCGGCATGGTGTCCGGCACGGGCATCCTGCTCGGCTGGATGTGGTCGGCGAGCCCGCTGAACCGCGTCCTGTTCGTGTTCGGCGCGCTGCTGCTGATCGGCGCCGGCGCGCTCGTGGTCGGCGTGATCTTCCCGAACCAGCGCTTCTCTCCGCCGCTGCGACGGACCGTGGAGATCTTCGAGGCCGTCTTCATCGCGACGGTGCTTCCGCTGGCGCTCGGCGTCATGGATCTCTACACGACGCTGCGCCACCTCAACTTCAAGTGACGACCCGATCGGATGATGCTTTGATGGCCGCAGCGCGGAAGTCCAGGGGGACGCGCGTCCGCCACCTCGGCGTCGCCGGACGTACCGGAGTGGTACTGCTGGCGGCCGGTATCGGCGTTCTCTCGCCGGCGTCGGTGGCGCTTCCCGCATGGGCACAGCAAAGCAGCGTCGCACCGGACGCCGGTGGCTTCTTCGCGACTCCACCACCGGTGGACAAATCCAAGCTGCCGCAGGACAACGGCCAGCCGGACAAGAGCTACGAGCAGAAGACGCAGTGCGTGCAGCGCAGCAAGCTCGGCGGCGACCAGGTCGACATCAAGAACCGCCCGTGGGGCCAGGAGTACCTGCAGATCGAACAGGTGCACAAGCTCATGCGCGGCGCCACCGGCTCGGTCGGCAAGAACGTCAAGGTCGCCGTGATCGACACCGGCGTCACCCCGCATCCGTATTTCAAGAACCCGGTCGAGTCCGGGGGCGATTACGTCGCCAACCCGACCAACGGCCAGCCGGCCGGGCTCGAAGACTGTGACGGCCACGGCACCGAGGTGGCGGGGATCATCGCCGCCAGCCCACCCGATGCGACCACCGGGTTCCGGGGAGTCGCGCCGGACGCCACGATCCTGTCGATCCGGCAGTCGAGCCAGAATTACGAAGAGAAGAAGCAGGAAGCGGCGCCGCCGGCGTCGAACTCCGCTCCGCCGTCTTCCTCGGCCGGTCAGCCGGGAGGGTCGCAGCTCCCGCCGTCTTCGCAGGGGAACGGCGCTGTCGGCGGAACCGCGCCGGGTCAGGACAAGGGCGGCAGGCAGCAAGAGCAGGGCAACAAGGCCGGGACGTTGAAGACGCTCGCGCAGGCCGTGGTCAGGGCGGTCGCCAAGGGCGCCAAGGTGATCAACATGTCGGTCGACAACTGCCGTCCGGCCGACGGTGGCATCACCGAAGGCGAGAAGCAGCTGCAAGCGGCCGTGAACCACGCCGTCGAACACGACGTGGTCGTCGTCGCGGCCGCGGGCAACGTCGGCGAGAAATGCCCGCAGAACGACCAGCCGGACCCCAAGTCCCCCAAGATCATCGTGACGCCGCCGTGGTTCTCCGACGACGTCCTTTCCGTCGCGGCGATCGACGACACCGGCGGTGTCGCGCAGTTCAGCGTCAACGGACCGTGGGTCAGCGTCGCCGCGCCCGGCACCAAGATCATTTCGCTGGACCCCGCCGCCGGTTCGAGCAGCCTTGCCAACCTGACCATCGAGGGCAACGGCCAGCCCGGCGCCATCCAGGGGACCAGTTTCGCCGCCCCCTACGTGGCCGGCGTGGCGGCTCTGGTGCGCGCGAAGTTCCAGGGCCTGAGCGCGCGTGAAGTGATGAACCGGATCAAGGCGACGGCCCAGCACCCGGCGGCCCCCGGCGGGCGGGACAACTTCGTCGGCTTCGGGGTCATCGACCCGATCGCGGCGCTGACGGCGATCGTGCCGTCGGAGGCGGACAAGGCCAAGGCGGTTCCCCTGCCCAACGATCTGCCGGCCTCGAACGACCGCGACTCCGCGCCGATGATCGTCGCACTCGCCGGGACCGGCGGAGGCCTGGTCGCGCTGCTCGTCACGCTGTTCGTGGTGCACTCGGTCCGGCGCAACCGGCCCGCCACCTCCCCTGGCCGCAAGACCCCGTAGGACCTGCGTTTCGCGGGCTAAGTGCGCTCTGGTCACGGCCGCGCACCGAGCCGCCCAGAGCGC
>NZ_JBFBBY010000109.1:0-25749 GCF_040682875.1 Amycolatopsis sp. NPDC051071
CCGGCCTTCGCTTGGCGTCCCCCCGTGACCTGACGCCCCCCTTTGAGACGATCAACGTCTCAAAGGGGGCCTTCAGGACACGGGCGGAGGCGGCGGGCAGCCCGGTAGAGCGCGCCACGCCAGGTTGCCTTACCTCTCACCAGAACCCGAATCGCCACTCGATCCCTTGCCTGGCCGCGCTAGCTGGGCAGCGTCCGTGAGACGTGGGCGGCCGCGGCCTCGCCCAACCGCGAGTGCAACGTGAAGAACAGATCCGCCGCCCGGATCCCGGCCCAAGCGGGCGGCAGCAGCTCGGCGGGCAGGCCGGGGTCGAGGTAGGGCAGTCGCCGCCAGGCGGTCAGCACGCGGACGTAGTCGGCGAACGCCTCGGCCTCGTCCGTGGTCTTGCGCCGTTGCCAGCGCCGGAGCGCGGGAGTGTGCTCGTCGAGGAACGCGGTGTACAGCGTTTCGAGCTGGTCGAGGTCCCACCAGTCGCGGATCTTCTCGCGCACGTCGCCGAACGCGAGGTGTTCCGCGTGGAAGAGGTCGGCGTAGCTCTCCAGTTCGAGCCGCCGGAGCATGTCCGACGTCGCGTCGCGCAGGTGTGCGGGTGCGATCCAGACACCGGACGACGCGGTTCCGAAGCCGAGCCGCGCGAGTTGCGTGCGAAGAATGTGTCGTTTGTGCCGTTCTGCTTCCGGAACCGAGAACACCGCGAGCAGCCAGCCGTCGCCGGGGGTGGCGCGTTCGCGGCGGAAGATGCGCTCGTCGCCTTCGCGCAGGATCGCCAGCGCGGTCTCGGAGAGTTCGTATCCGGCCGCCCCGTTCCGGCGGACGGCGGAAAGGATCCCGCGCCGCTTCAACCGGGAGATGGACGACCGGACGGCGGGTTCCTCGACGTCCACTCCGGCCAGCAGATCGATCAGGGACCGGACGGAAAGCCAGCCGCCTTCGCCGCGTGAATAGAGGCCGTACACGGTCACGATGAGCTGGCGCGGTTGCGCCGTTCGCCCCGCGCCGTCGACTTCGGTTGCCTCCGGCACGGCCGTCACCCGCTCACCATAACAACGACGGCAGGCGCATGTTTCGGCCGTGACCGAAGCGTTCCGCACTTAGCGTCGCGGTATGGAGAATCCGCTGATCGAAGCCCCCGTCCCGCCGGTGCCCCAGGACGTCGAGCCGGGTGGGGTGTACTGGCTGCGGGCGAACGTCGCCCGGTTCAGCCGTCCGGAGGACCACCCGCGGCGGCGTGTGCTCGTGTTCGAAGAACTCGCACCGATGGGGTCCCTGCGGGACAAGGCCTTCGCGCTCACCCGGCGGATGGACGGCGAACCGGCCGACCGGATCGCGTGGACGGTCCCGGTCGCCGTCCTCGCGGCGGAACTCGGGCTGCCGGACGTTTCCCGTGACATCGCAACGGTTTCCGCCGCCTATCACCCGCACACCGAAGCCGGTCCCCACGCCGAGGAGGCCATGCGGCGGCTGATCGAGGTCTGTGGTGGCGACGTCGGCGAGCGGACGGCCGCGCGGATCGGGATCCTGGTGCAGGCCTGTGACGCGACGGCGAAGCTGCTCGGCAAGGCGCTGGCCGCGCACCGGCCAGATGAGGACGCCGCGAGCCTGCTCGACCGGGTGCTGCGCGAGGATCCGCCGGTGCGGATCACCCGGCGGTGGGTCGGCGGCGAGGTCGTCGAGGTGGACCTCACCGATCGTCCGTTCGGAGCAGGGCCCAAGCACTGCCCCGGGCAGGCTCAGGCACTCGACGTGGCCGCGGGAATTCTCGACGCCCTCCTGTGCTAGTACTTACCCCGGTCATCTGGAACTGGGGAGTCTTTCGATGCTGTATTTCAATGGTCTTTTCGGCGTTCTCACGCTCGGTCTGTGGATCTTCTGTCTCGTCGACGTGATCACCACGGACGAGGGATCCTGCCGCAATATGCCCAAGGGGATGTGGTTCATCCTGGTGCTGCTGGTCCCGCTGGTCGGCTCGATCGTCTGGCTGGTCGCCGGCCGCCCCCAGCACGCCGCCCGCGCGCCGCGTGGCAGGTACGAACGGGAATCCCCGGCGTTCCCGGAGTACGACCGGCCCGGCCGGTTCGCCGCGACGAGCGCCGACGACGACGAGGAGTTCCTGCGCAAGTGCCGGGAGCGCGCCGAAGCGCAGCGCCGCAAGGCCCGTGAGGACTGAGTAGCCTCGGCGGCGGAGATCCATACAGGAGGAAAGATGTCGGACACGCTGGACTGGAACAAGAACGTCATCAAGGAATTCCGGGAGAACGAGGGCAAGGTCGACGGCCCGTTCGAGGGCGCTTCCCTCGTGCTGCTCACCACGGTCGGCGCGAAAAGCGGTGAACCGCGCACCTCGCCGCTCGTCTTCGTCGAGGACGACGGCAAGTACGTCATCGCCGCGTCGTACGCCGGATCCGACAAGAACCCGGCCTGGTTCCACAACATCTCGGCGAACCCGAAGGTCACCCTTGAGATCGGCACGGAGAAGTTCGAAGCGACCGCGACGGTCGTACTCGAAGACCGCGCCGAGCGCGACCGTCTCTACGCGAAGATGGTCAGCGCCATGCCGGGCTTCGCCGAGTACGAGGCGAAGACCGATCGGGTGATCCCGATCGTCACGCTTTCGCGCTGATTACGCGATTAGTCCTCTAGTTGCGGTCCTTGCGCGTGCAACTACCGCAACCAGAGGACTAGTTGCGGGGTTCAGCGCGCGCCGCTGGGGGCATCGACCGGGCGAGGCTCCTTCTTCAGTTCGGCCTCGGCCGCGCGGAGAGCTTTGCGCTCCTGGCGGCGCGCGATCAGCTTCTTGCCGGTGACGATCATCGGCTGCTCGACCCAGCGGTGGATCAGGTCCGCGATCCCGAGCCCGACCGCGCACACGGTCAGCGCGCTGATCATCCGGTGCTCGCCCAGCGGCGGGATCGCCGCGACCACGGCGAAATGCACCGGACCCTGCAGCAGGTAGAGCGAGTACGAGCGCTCACCGACGAAGCGCATCGGCTTCGTCGCCAGCAGCCGGCGCAGCGGCCCCGGCGACACCAGCACGACCAGCAACATCGCCGAGAGCAGGCCGTAGGCGATCAGCAGGCCGAGATTGCTGCCGGTCTCCCCCCAGAGGCTTTCCATGTTGACATGCAGCAGGGCGAACGCGCCGAACACCGGGATCGCCGCGAGCGGATGGGTCAGCGGTTTGATCACCGCGTAGGACCGGCGGTAGTGCATCGCGATCGCCAGCACGCAGCCGATCAGCAGGATCGCGTAGTGCACGGTCGAGCGGTAGATCGGCACCTGCGGGCCGTTGAGCACCCAGCCGCTGGTGACGCCGACCAGGCCTGCCATCAACGCGAACGCGGCGATCGCCAGCGCGAGTTTGCGCCAGGCCGCGGCCAGCCCGACCGCACCCGCGACCACCAGCAGGAACGGCCAGACCAGGTAGAACTTCTCCTCGATGCCCAGTGTCCACGAGCCGCTGAAGAAGTTGTCCGCGCCGTTCGGCTTGCTGCCGGGCAGGAACTCGTTGAAGAACGTCAGGTAGTACTTCAGCGCGTGCGGGAACTCGCGTTCGAAGAACTCGCCACGCAGCCAGGCGAAGACGACGATCCCGCCGAGGATCACCAGGTACGGCGGCAGGATCCGGAACACCCGGCGCAGGTAGAACGCCGAAAGCGAGATCCGGCCGGTCCGGTCCTGCTCACGCAGCAGCAGCGTCGTGATCAGGAAACCGGACAGCACGAAAAAGATGTAGACACCGACCCAGCCGGACAGCCAGCTCCACTTCGGACCCGCGAAGTGGAAGAGGATCACGATGGTGGCCGCGATCGCACGCAGCCCGTCGAGCGCGGGGAACCGACGCATGGCGAGGAACTCGTCATGGTCCAAAGTGCGCATCGTGCCCCCTAAAGGCGGTATCGACACCCCCTAATGGCGGTATCGGCCCGGAAGTATACGGGTCGATACCGGTACGCCTTCGGCCGGATCGTGGCCTCCTACCTGCGAATTTCGTGGTTCACCCAGCGTCAGGCGCCGGTTCGACGTTATGCGTCAGCCGGAACCGGTTCGCCGGATCGACGGCGGCCTTGACCTTGGCGAGGCGGCGCAGGTCCGCGCCGGAGTACACCTTGGCCGCCTCCTCGGCCGGGTCGCTCTCGCCGTAGACGAAGGTCAGGAGCTTGCCCGTCGACCAGGGCTTCAGCGCGTCGAAGAGCTTCCCGTGCGCGCTCCGGATCTCGGACAGCGGAGCGTCGTCCACTACGGACAGTGCCCGGACGGTGAACCGGGCCTTGCGATCCCAGCCGACACCGGGGTGCTCGGGGACGTCGGACAGCGCGCCGCCGAGCAGGTCCAGCAGGACGACGGTCGGCACCGGCGCGTCCGGACCGGCGTGTTCGAGGATCGCGTCGAGCATGGCGTCGTTCAGTTCGGACACGGTGGCGTTGTCTGCGCGGTAGCCATGCGGGAACGGCGGCTCGTTCGCGATCGTGCCGGACTTGGTGAACGGGATCTCGGCGATCGTGTCGCCCAGCACCGGTGCGGCGGCACGCAGCGGCGCGACCAGGCGTGCACCCTCGGCCGCGTCGCCGAGGTACGCGATCCGGATCTGCGCGACGTGCTTCCCGCGCAGCGGCTCGGGCACCATCGGCAGCTCCGGCATCGGGACCATCGCCAGCGATGACGTCATCTCGCGCGGCATCTCCGCGGTCCAGTCACGCCAAGCGCGGAGCACGGTGGCCAGCGATTCGGGGCCGAACTGCAGGCTGCCGCCGTACAACCGGGTGACCGGGACGAGCCGGAACTCCAGTGCGGTGACGATCCCGAAGTTGTCGCGGCCGCCGCGCAGTGCCCAGAACAGGTCCTGTTCGGTATCCGGGGTGGCGCGGCGGAGTTCACCGTCGGCGGTGACGACCTCGATCGCGGTGACCTGGTCGGCGGCGAGGCCGTATTTGCGGCCCAGCAGGCTGAACCCGCCGCCGAGGGTGTAGCCGACGACGCCGACGCCGGGGAAGGAGCCGCTCAGCGGCGCCAGCCCGTGCTCGGCCGCGGCCTCGATCACCGCGGCCCAGCGCACCCCCGCGTCGACCCTGGCGATTTCCGCGTCGATCCGGATCCCGGCCATGCGCTGGGTGGTGATCAGCACGCCGCCCTCGAACGGGACGGTCGCGCCGTGCCCGGTCGAGTGGACGGCGACCGGGAGGTCGTGCTCGCCGGCGTACCGGACGGCTTCGACGACGTCGGCGGCCGAGGTGGCGGCGACGATCACGTCGGGACGGCGGCGAACGGCGGTCTGGAAGCCGGCGAGTTCGTCTTCGAAACCGGCGTCGCCGGGGTGGAACATAGTGGTCATGACACCAGCCTGGTCTCGATCCGGCCAGAAGTCCAAGAGCTGGTTTGTCTGGTAACTAGAATCAATGCTTATGGAGCTGCGTCAGCTGGAGTACTTCGTCGCGGTGGCCGAAGAAGCGAATTTCACCCGCGCCGCCGAGCGGCTGCACGTCGCGCAGCCCGGGGTCAGCGCCCAGATCCGGCGGCTCGAACGTGAACTCGTGCAGCCGCTGCTCGACCGGTCGGCGCGGGCGGTGCGGCTGACCGACGTCGGCGCGGCCGCCCTGCCGCACGCGCGGGCGGCGCTCGCCGCCGTCGCCGGGGTAAAGCAGGCCGTCGACGAACTCACCGGACTGGTCCGCGGCCAGGTCGCGATGGGCATGGTCTCCTCGCGCGGGCCGGTCAACCTGCCGGATCTGCTGGCACGGTTCCATCAACGCCATCCCGCCGTGGACATCACGCTCGCCGAGGCGACCTCCGACATCCTGCTCGCGGGCGTGGCCGACGGCCGGTTCGACATCGCGCTGATCGGCCTTTCCGGCGAGCCGCCGCCCGGCATCGGCTTCGAGGTCGTCCTCGACGAGCCGCTGGTCGCCATCTCCGGGCCGGACGACCCGCTCACCGCGCAGGCCACGATCACGCTGTCGGAGCTGGAAAGCCGATCGCTGGTGAGCCTGCCCAAGGGCACCGGCATGCGCGCGATCGTCGACGCGGCGTTCCTCGCCGACAGCGCGCAGCCGAGGGTGACGCTGGAGGCGGGCGACCCGAACGTCGTCGCCGAACTGGTCGGCCGGGGACTCGGCGTCGCCGTGGTGCCGATGTCGCTGGCGACCTACTACACGAACCTGCACGCCATGGAGATCACGCGGCCTGCCGGGCTGCGGGCGAAACTGGCGCTGGCCTGGCGGACGGAGGGGCCGGTCAGCCCCGCCGCCCGCGTGTTCGTCAGTCAGGCGCGGGCGCTGCTGGGGCTGTGAGCGTTGTGAGCCGCCACAGCGAAGTCACCTCCTTCGCACGGGCGGCGTGCAGGGGATCGCTCGGATCGGCGGCTCGCGGATGGACGGGCCGGGTGTCCTCGCGGCCGAGGACGGTGAGCCCGGCACGCTCGAACGTCGCGAGAAGTTGTTCGCGGGTACGCAGGCCCAGGAGTTCGGCGAGGTCAGAGAGGATCAGCCAGGCTTCCCCGCCGGGTTCGAGATGCCGGTGCAGCCGGTCGAGGAAGGCGTTCAGCATCCGGCTTCCCGGGTCGTAGACGGCCCGTTCGAGCGGGGTCCGCGCACGAGCGGGCAGCCACGGCGGATTGCAGACGATCAGTGGCGCGCGTCCCGGCGGGAACACGTCCGTCTCAAGGGTTTCGAGTCCGGGGAAACCGAGGCGCTCGAAGTTCTCCCGCGCGCAGGCGAGCGCGCGGGGCTCGTTGTCGGTCGCCACCACGCGGTTGACGCCGCGACGCGCGAGGACCGCGGCGAGCACGCCGGTCCCGGTGCCGATGTCGAACGCCAGTTCCCTGGTGGGTAACGGAGTTCTCGCGACCAGGTCGACGTACTCACCGCGGACGGGGGAGAAGACCCCGTGGTGCGGATGGATCTTCGCGCCGAGAGCCGGGATTTCGACGCCCTTCACCCGCCATTCGTGTGCGCCGACGACGCCGAGCAGTTCACGCAACGACACCAGCGACGCGGTTTCCGAAGGCCCGTAGGCCTCGGTGCAGGCCAGGCGGACGTCCGGCCCGCGGCGCAGCGGCAGGACATGTCCCGGATCGAGCGGAACCAGGAGCCTGCCGAGCACACTCGCCCGGCGGGCCTGATGGTTTCGCTGGTCCTGGAAGGGTTTCCCGGCCGCGGAGCCGCACCGGCGCGACATGGCCGCGAGGAGGTTCCGCGCGTTCGGGAAGTCGCCGTGCCAGGCCAGCCCGGTGCCGGCCGAGGCGAGCCGGTACGCCTCGTCGGCGGTGATCCCGTCGTCGACGGAGACGACGGCGCCAGGGAGGGTCGCGTCGACGGTGGTCAGCCAGCGCCGACCACCGTCCTTTATGGACAGAGGGTTCATGTTTCCGTTCCTGGATCCGCGCGTGGCGAAGAGACCCCACGGGCGGCGCCCGTCGGGGACAAGGTCAGGAACGGCGGCTAGCGGACCGCCGCGGCATGAACCGGTGTCGACACGAAGCCGATGCTACTGGAAGTCGGCGGCGTGGTCGGCGGCCCAGACCTCGAAATCCAGCCCCGGCCTGCCGAGGACGTCCTGGACGGTCGAGGTGACTTCGCCGGGTTTCGTCACCAGTTCACGGAACCCGGTCAGTATCGTGTCGACGACGAAGTCCGGCATCCTCGTGAGCATCGCCGCCCTCGCTTCCGGCAAAGGGATCTCTTCCCAGCGCGCCGGACGACCGGCGGCCTCGCCGATGATCCGCACCTGCTCGATCTGCGTGAGCGGCCGGGTGCCGGTGATGACGTACTTCGCCCCCGCGTGCCCGTCGGCGGTCAGCGCCTCGACTGCCACCGCGGCCAGGTCCTTTTCGTGGATCAGGGGCATCGACGCCTCGCCGTACGCGCCGCGGACGACGCCGTCCGCCCGGATCGCGGGCGCCCAGCCGAGGGTGTTCACCGCGAAGCCGTGCGGGCGCAGGAAAGTCCAGTCCACGCTCGTCGCCTCGATTGCTTCTTCGACGGACCGGTGCCAGGTGCCGATGGCGTTGTCCTGCTCCGCCAGGGAATCGTCGACAGAGCCCGACGAGAGGAACACGACGCGCTTCACACGTTCGCCGAGCAGCGAAACCGTGGGCAGGAGTGCTTCGGCGGATCCGGCGAGCATCAGGAACACCGTGTCGACGCCGTCGAGCGCCGGTGCGATCGTCTCCGGTTTCGCCAGGTCACCGCGGACGCCGTCCGGAGGCGAGTTCCGGCTCAGTGCCCGGACCGGCACGTCCCGCGCCCGCAACTGGGTGACTATCCGCGCGCCGACGTTGCCCGTCGCCCCGGCGACCAGTACCGGCTTCATGCCGCCACCGCCGAGAACACCGGGCGGTACCGCTTGACCGAACCACCCGACACACCCGGGTAGGCGTGCACCTTCTTCCACACGTCGGTCGTGCCGATCCCGTCGGCGCCCGGCGCGGCGAGTGCGGCGAGATGCGCTTCGGCGCTGACCCATTCGGCGTAGTTGAGCACGCGTGTCCCGTCGGTGCTCACGTGGAAGTACCCCGAGAGCCCGCCTTCCGGCCGCGCGGGCTCCGAGTCCAGCGCCGTCAGGACGAGGTCGACCCAGTCACGTTGCCGCCGTTCGTCGGGGCCGTCGAACTCGACCGAGACGACCACGAGCGCGCCGGGAATCCCCTCGCCCCGGTGCCCGCGGTAAAGGTGGTACACGGGGGCGCCGTCCGGGTTCTGGATCGCGTCTTCGCCGGTCCACTGCTCATAGGTGAACGCGCCGTCGTGGTCGATGCCTTCGTAGGCGGTGAAGGAGACGAGTCCTTCGTGCTCCGCGAACGCCGCTCGTGCCGTGCCGGCGTCCGGGTATTCCCTTGCCACCGCCACCAAGCCGGCTGCCGGCGTCGGCCAGTGTCCCTTGTGGATGGTCATTTTCGCGACCGCCTGTTCCGTCATGCCTTCAGCATGAAACTTAAACAAGGGTTCAAGTCAAGCTAGGATGGCGGGCATGTCCGAACTGCCGTCCGAACTCACCATCGGGGAGCTGTCCCGGCGCAGCGGTGTCGCCACCTCCGCACTGCGGTTCTACGAACGACAGGGCCTCATCAGCAGCAGGCGTACCAGCGGAAACCAGCGCCGGTACCCCCGCGGCACCCTCCGCTTGGTCGCGTTCGTCCGCGCGTCGAACCATCTCGGCATCCCGCTGGAAGTCATCGGCGGGGTGCTCGATTTCCTGCCTGAGGGCACCGCGCCGGATCACGCGTTCTGGCAGCGTGCCTCCCAGTGCTGGAGCGCCGAACTCAACAAGCGCATCGAGAAACTGGAGTGCATGCGTGACCGGTTCACCGAATGCATCGGCTGCGGCTGCCTGTCCTTCGAGCAGTGCGTGCTGGTCAACCCCGGCGACGTCCTCGCCGCCGAAGGACCCGGCGCGGCGCGGCTGATCAGCGACTGACCGCGGCCAGTTTCCGTTCCAGCAGCCGTCGTTCGGCGTTGTTCGCGGCCAGCCGGATCGCGGCTTCGTACGCCTGTGCCGATTCCGTGGAGCGGCCGAGGCGATGCAGCAGATCCGCCCGGATCGCGTGGTAGAGGTGGTAGTCCGCCAAATCCAGGCCGTCGACGACGTCGAGCGCCACGCCGGGACCGTCCACTTCGGCCACCGCGACCGCCCGGTTGAGCGCGACCACCGGGGTCGGATTCATCGTCAGGAGCAGATCGTACAGCCGCACGATTTGGGACCAGTCCGTGCTTTCCGCGTCGGCGGCGTCGCTGTGGACGGCGTTGATCGCGGCCTGGAGCTGGTACGGCCCTGGCTGGTTACGCCGCAGGCAGGCGCGGACCAGCGCCTGCCCCTCGGCGACCAGCCCGTGGTCCCACCGCGACCGGTCCTGCCCGGCCAGCAGGACGACGTCGCCGCCCTCCCCGGTACGGGCGGCCCGGCGTGACTCGGTGAGCAGCATCAACGCCAGCAGCCCGGTGACCTCGGGTTCGTCGGGCATGAGCCCGGCAAGCAACCGGCAGAGCCGGATCGCCTCGGCGCACAAATCCTCGCGTGTCAGCCGCTCGCCGGAACTGGCCGTGTACCCCTCGTTGAACACGAGGTAGACCACGGCGAGCACCGACCGCAGCCGGTCCGGCAGATCGGCGTCGTCCGGGACGCGGTACGGGATCTTCGCGTCGCGGATCTTGCCCTTCGCCCGGACCAGCCGTTGCGCCATCGTCGTTTCCGGGACGAAGAACGCGTGCGCGATCTCGCCGGTGGTCAGGCCACCCAGCAGTTTCAGCGTCAGCGCGACCTGCGCGGTGACGGCCAGCGCGGGGTGGCAGCAGGTGAAGATGAGCCGCAATCGGTCGTCACGCACGGGTCCCTCCTCCGCTGGTTCGTCGACGGCGTGGATCAGCGCGGCCTGGGCGTGCTTGTCGTCGCGCGCGGTCTCCCGGCGCATCCGGTCGATACCCTTGTTGCGGGCGGTCGTGATGATCCAGCCCGCCGGGCTCGGCGGCAGCCCGGTGGACGGCCACCGGTCCACCGCCGCGGCGAAGGCGTCCTGGACCGCTTCCTCGGCGATGTCGATGCTGCCGAAGACGCGGACCAGTACGGCTACCGCGCGGCCGTACTCCTCGGTGAAGACACGCCCGATGTCCTCGGTGGTCAGGGGACGCACGAAGGGTCTTCCTCGCCCTGGAACGGCCGGACCTCGATCGGCAGACCGGTGATCTCGGCGACCCGGCGGCCCCATTCGAGGGCGGCGTCCAGATCCGGCGACTCGACGATGGTGAACCCGCCGAGATGTTCCTTGCCCTCCAGATACGGGCCGTCCGTCAGCACGATGTCGCCGCTTTCCTTGGTCCGCAGCACGGTCGCCGTCGTCGGCGGGTGCAATCCGGCGGCGAACACCCAGGCACCCGCGGCCTTCATCTCGTCGTTGAGCGCCTGGATCTCGCGCGTCACCGGCTCCAGGAACTCCGGCGGCGGGAGGGGACCATCGGGCTGATAGAGGCTGATCAGGTACTGGGGCATGGCGTTCTCCTTCGTCGAAGCGGCTTGTCACGTTCTATACGAAGGGTGTCCCGCCGATTCGACACTGGCGGCGATATTTTTCTCGCGGGCACATCGTCGCAGGTCAGACTAGCTTGTAGTGCTATCTAGGTAGCACTGCTACATTGCTCGGCGTGGATCAGGACCGGCGAGGCCAATGGCTGCGGGGGGTGCTGGCGCCGTGCGTACTCGCCCTGGTCGCCGAGCGCGAGTCGTACGGGTACGAGCTGGCGCAGTCGCTCGACGCCGCCGGACTCGGCCCGATCCAGGGCGGCACGCTCTATCCGGTGCTGCTGCGGTTGCAGCGGTTCGGCCTGGTCACCGCGAGCTGGCAGGACGGCACGGCCGGACCCGCGCGCAAGTACTACCGGATCACCGCGGCAGGCAGGGAAACGCTGCGACACGCCACGGCCGACTGGCAGGAGTTCTCCGCCGGGGTGGCCTCGATCTTGCGGGAGGGACGATGAACCACGACGGATGGCTTTCCGCGCTGGCGCACGAACTGCGACGGCGCGGCGTCGGCGGGGACGCCGTGCGGCAGGTGGTCGCGGAGGCGGCGGCGCATCTGAGGGACGGTGGCGGGAATCCGATGCAGGTCTTCGGGCCGCCCGCCACCTACGCCTCGGCCGTCGCGGACAGCGTCGGGCGCCCCCGGCGCAATCCGGGCGAAGTGCTTCTGGAAGCCCGTGGCATCACGAAGAAGTACGGCCGCCAGACCGTGCTGGACGGTGTGGACCTCACCGTGCGGTCGGGTGAGATCGCCGCGGTGATCGGAGCGAACGGCTGCGGCAAGAGCACCTTCCTTGCCGTCTGCGCCGGGCTGACCGGCGTGGACAAGGGCGAGGTCCGGATACGCGGTTCGCTCGGCTATTGCCCGCAGGACGGTGGCACGGCCGGTTTCCTCGACGCGGGCGAGCACTTCGTCCTGATCGGCGCCGGTCGCGGGATGAGCCGGGAGGAGGCCGTGCGTGCCGGCCACGCGCAGGCCGCGGCACTGGATTGGGAACCGGCACGCGGCAAGCAGGCGCGACACCTTTCCGGCGGCACGCGGCAGAAACTGAACCTGGTCATGGCCGGGCTCGGTGAGCCGGACGTCCTCCTGCTCGACGAGCCCTACCAGGGTTTCGACCGCGGCACCTACCTCGACTTCTGGCACCAGGTCTGGCAATGGCGTGAGGCGGGAAAGGCGATCGTCGTGGTCACCCATCTGCTCAACCAGCTGGACCGGGTCGACACCGTGCTCGAACTCACCCCGGCCCGGAAGGCGGTCGCGTGAAGAAGATCCTGACGGTCGCCGAAATGGCGCTGCGCGAACTGCTGCGGCGCCGGTCCGTGCTGCTGATCCTTTTGCTGCTGCCACTGCTGTTCTACCTGAGCCGCCGAGGTGACCATCTCGGCCAGGCCATCCGGTTCGTCTGCCTCGGCCTGAGCTGGGCGCTGAGCACGGCCGCGCTGTTCGCCGGGAGCGCGGCACGCGGGATGGAGCCCCGCCTGCGGCTTTCGGGCTATCGTGGGTACCACCTCTATCTGGGCCGGTTGAGTGCACTGTGGACGGTCGGACTCCTGCTCTCCGCGCCGTACTTCGTGCTGGTCCTCGTCGACCAGCACGACGTCCGGTACGGCCCGGTCGCGCTGGTGATGGTGCTGATGGTCGCCGTTTCCGCCCCGTTCGGTCTCGTGCTCAGTTCCGTCCTGCCGCGCGAACTCGAAGGGACGCTGGTGCTGCTGATGGTCGTCGGCCTGCAGATGATGGCCGACCCGTCGAGCCTGATCGCGCGGCTGCTGCCGTTCTGGTCCAGCCGCGAGATCGGCACCTACGCCATCGACCACACCGACACCGGATACCTGACCAGGGGGATCGCGCACGGCCTCCTGTCCGCCGCGATCCTGATCGCCATGGTCGCCGTCGTGTCGGGGATCAGGCTGCGACGGCGTTCGCACCTCGAGTTCTGACTGGTACTGCCGGACCCAGGTTGACCAGGTCGTGCCGGCTCTGCGCGCGAGCGGGTTTCCTGGACTCACAAGGCAGCGACGAGTTCATTCGGGAGAGACAGAAATGACCGACTTCCAGACACGCCACGCCAATCGGGTCGCCGTCGTCACCGGCGCGTCCAGCGGTATCGGCGAGGCGACCGCACGACGGCTCGCCGCTTCAGGGGCGGCGGTCGCGCTCATCGCCCGGCGGGCGGACCGGCTGGAGACGCTGGCCAAGGAGATCGAGCAGGACGGCGGGACGGCGCTGGTGATCGCGGCCGACGTCGCCGACGCCGAAGCGATGCGGGCCGCCGCGGCCGAGGTGGAAGCGAAACTGGGCCGCGCGGACCTGCTGTTCAACAACGCCGGCGTGATGCTGGCCGCGCCGATCGACGAGGTGGCGGCCGCGGACTGGCAGCGTATGATCGACGTCAACCTGACCGGTCTGATGAACTCGATCGGCGCGTTCGTCCCGCATCTGGTCGCTTCGGCGGCGGAAAAGGGTGTCGCCGACCTGGTGAACACGTCGTCCATCGGCGCGCAGGCCATCTTCCCGTCCTTCGCCGTCTACGTCGCTTCGAAGGCGTACGTGACGCATCTGTCGAAGAACCTTCGCGCCGACCTCGGCCCGAAGAACGTCCGGGTCGCGGTGGTGGAGCCCGGGCTGGTCGAGACCGAACTGCAGAGCCACGTCACCGACCCCGGCGCGAACGAGTGGCTGGACACTGTGCGCGAGACGCTGACCTGGCTGGAGCCCGGCGACATCGCCGAGACCGTCGCCTTCCTGACCTCGCTCCCGGCGAGGGTGAATCTCCAGCAGGTCACCGTGATGCCGACCGCCCAGGTCTGATTCGGCTTCGGAGTAGCGCGTTCCGGTCGTCGAATTCTCAATCACCGCCTGTTCCGCCTTACGCTGGTATCGAGAGAAAATTGTCCTGCCGACAGGACGTCTTTTCACGAGAGGCGTTATGGAACTCGGTATTCACAGCTTCGGTGACCGCCATCCGGATCCCGTCACAGGGGAGCAGGTATCGGTGGCGGACAAACTGGAGCAGACGTTGGAACGCATCCGGCTCGCCGACGAGTTGGGCCTGTCCTTCTACGGACTCGGTGAGCACCACCTGGACAACTTCGCGATCTCCCACCCAGGGACGGTACTGGCCGCCGCCGCGAGTGTCACCAGACAAATCACGCTCGGCACCGCGGTGACCGTGCTCAGCACCGAGGATCCGGTGCGGCTTTATCAGCAGTTCAGTACACTCGACCAGCTCAGCAGGGGCCGGGCGGAGATACTCGCCGGACGCGGTTCGTTCACCGAATCGTTCCCGTTGTTCGGCGCGAATCTCTACGATTACGACGCGCTTTTCGAAGAGAAACTCGAATTGCTGCTGAAAATCGACCGCGAGGACCCGATCACGTGGTCCGGCCGGTTCCGGCCGTCACTGGACAACGTGCGGGTGCTGCCGCGGCCCTACGGACGGCGTCTGCGGGTTTCCCTCGGCAGTGGGGGCAGCCCGGATTCGTCGCTCCGGGCGGGCAGGCTCGGGCTGCCGGTGGTCTACGCGGTCATCGACGGCGAGCCCGAGCGGTTCGCGCCGCTGGTGGACATCTACCGGCAGTCCGCCGACACCGCCGGCCACGACCCGGACGACCTGCACGTCACCATGGGTGGCTGCGGGCTGATCGCGCGGAAGTCGCAGGACGCCAAGGAGTCCTTCTACCCGTACTGGCTCTCGATGATGCGGTACCTCACCGAGGAACGCGGCTGGGCGCCGCCGACGCGGTCGAAGTACGACGAGATCACCCGCGACGCGCAGGCGCTGCTGACCGGCAGCCCGGCGCAGGTCGCCGAGCGGATCATCTCGATCGGCAAACTCGTCGGCGCGGACCGGTACTCACTGCATATGGACTGGTCCGGGGTCCCGCACGCGAAGGTGATGACCGCGATCGAACTGCTGGGCACCGAGGTACTGCCGGAGGTGCGCAAGGAGTTCGGCTGAGACCCTTAGCCCAAAGGAGACCTTAAGTCTTTCCCAAGTCCGGGCCGCGTCAAGGTGATCCGCACTACCCTCTGAGAATGAAGATCTCATTGTGGATCGGATTCTGTGGTCTGTGCATCCTTGCCGGGCACCTGCTTCTCGGGGCGATCGGTCTCGTGCTCCTGATGAGCTGTCTTCCGGCCGGGCGCGACCACGAATCCGGTGACAGGACAGGGAAAACTCCCGTGCGGCTGGCCTGACGGCCGCACGGGAAACCGGTTCATCCCAGGGTGCTCGCGAAGGCGAGCGCACCCAGAGCCGGAACCGCGATCGCCGTGAGCACCAGAGTTCTCCGGCTCGGTTTGGGACTTTCCAGTAATGCGCGGACACCGGCCGGTACCAACGCGACGCAAAGCCCGGCGGTGCCGATGATCGAAACGAATTCGGTGCCCTTCAGCACGCCCAGCGGCAGCAGTCCCATCGTGGCCAGCCCGATCGACCGCACGACGCCGAGCGCCTTGGCGCGATACGCGGCGAACGCGAGTACGTACCAGCCGAACATGATCGTGAACGACAGAAAACTGAACAAATGCAGGTCCTGGTACGACTCGCTGACCACGCTCTCGGCGAAACCGGCACCGCGCCGCTCGGCGAGTCCCAGTGCGGCCTGGTCGATCCCGGCGTGGAAAGTGCGCTCGAAGAGTCCGAAAAGGACGAAGATACCCCCCCAGGCCGCCAGCGCGGGTCTGGTCCGCCCGATCTTCGTCGCCAGCGCCATGATCGCGGGCCACAGCAGCACGTTGCCCGCCAGGAAACACGTGTAGGCGGCGGTCATCAGCGCCGGGTGGTCGCTCATCGCCTTGAGCTGGTCGGGAAAGAAGAAGTTGACCTGGGAGCGCAGTAAAGTCCCGGTGAGCAGCAGGATCGGGCCGAGGACCATCGAGACCGCGGCGACGCGGCGGCCGGGGAAGACGTAGTCGGTGTTCATGGGGTGAAGCCTGCCGATCCGGGCATGTTCCCGGATCGGCTCAGGGGCCGGTTTACCGGCTCAGACCGTGGGTGGACTTCGCGAGCTAACGCGGTTCGGCAGGCAGGAGGTCGTGGCCGTTCCAGGTGAACCGCGCCGTGGTCACCGCGTCGTCGCCGTCCCCGCCGGTGATGAGCTGATGGATCCCGACCCCGCTGAGCTCGGCGTACGTGCACCATTCGTGGTCTGAGGTGAGCATCAGGTCGAGGTCGAGCGCGGCCAGCAGCGCGAACACCTGCCCCCGGTTGGTCGTGTCGACGCCGACGAACACCTCGTCGAGCAGGATCACCCTCGGCGCTTCCGGTACGGCCTGGTAGTGCGCGGCGACGGCGGCGAACAGCGGCAGGTGCAACGCGATCGCTTTTTCCCCACCGGAAAGCGCGCCGTGCAGCTTCTTGGTCAGCAGCTGCCAGCCAGCCCCGTTGGCGCGGTCCACCTTGACCACGAACCGGTGCCAGGACGTGTAGTCGAAGACCTGCGCGAGCTGCTGTTCCCAGCTTGTCGCGGTATCGTCCGCCTTTGCCTGCTCGACGCGCTCGCGGAAGAACCGGTGCAGTGACTCGCGGTCTTCGGTGGTCAGCTCGTCCGGATCCTTCAGCAGCAGGTCCCGTGCGGTTTTGGTGCCCGGCGGCAGATCCGGGGACACCTGCCAGACCAGCCGGACGGCGACCTTGGACGCGGTCCGCACCCGTTCCAGGCGTGCGTTCATCCCGTCGACGAGGTCGTTGGCCTGCCGGATACGGGCCGCGAGATGACGGCGGGTCTCGCCGGTCAGCGTCTTGTCGAACAGGTCGCTCTCGCGGCCGGTGATCTCGTGCCTGCTCTGTTCCGCTTCCGCGTAAAGGATCTTCAGCAGTTCCGCCGCGCCGACCCGCAGCCCGTCGACGACGGCGGTGAAGATCTGGACGTCCTCGTCGGTCTCCAGATCGAGTTCCGCCCGCGAACTGAGGGTGTTCCGGCAGGTGTGCACGGCCTCGGACAGCCGGTGCAGTGCCTCGCCGAGGTTGCCGGTGGCATGCGGCACGGACGGCCACGCCGCGGCCACCAGCCGTGCCGCGTCGAGTGCCGATCGCACCCCTTCGGTGGCGGACAACGTGGCCTGGAACTTCGGCAGGTCCTCGATCCCGCCGTCCGCGGGGAAGACGCCGGTGGCGAGCATCCGGAACCGGTGCGCGGCCGCGTCCTGCCGGTCGGAGGCGTCCTCACGGGCCCGCGCGTCGGTCGTGCGCCGCACCCCGAGTGCGCCGAGGGAGACGGCGAGGTCCTTCGCCTCCGCGTTCGCGGCGCGGAGTTCGTCCAGTAGTTCGCGGAGTTTCGTGCGCAGGCCGTCGATTTCGGCGAGCACCTCGCGCTGGCCGGTGCCGACGGTGCCTTCGATCGCGTCGAGCATCGCGGTGAGTTTGGTGTGCTCGGTCTCGGCCTCGGCGGCTTCGTCCTCGCGCCGGGCGGCGTTCGCCTCCGAACGGGCCGCCTGTTCGGCGAACGTCTCGGCCCGCCGCGTCGCCGCGACCAGGTTGCCGTGCTCGTGCAGCCAGTTCTCGCCCTGGTCGGAGTAGGTGCGCAGGGCAGTGGCGAGCGCGGCCAGCGGAGTCCGTTCGGTCGGCAGACCGCTTTCCGAAACCACGCTCGTCAACTCGTGCAGTGCGTTCCTGGCCTCGGTTTCCAGCGCCGAGACCGTCGTTTCCCGGTGCCGGACGGCGGCGTCCGCGGCGGTCAGGTCGGCCTCGGCCCTGGTCAGTTCCTGCGTCGCGACGAGGAGGTCTTCGTGGCCGGGGCGGGCAGCGCGTTCGATCTTGATCAGTTCACGCCTGCCACGCAGCGCGGCCAGATCGCCGTCCAGTTCGGCGATCGTCTTCTCTCGCCCGGCAATGTCGTCCCGCAGTCCGGCGAGCCGTCGTTCCCGTGCGCGCAGGCGGGCGGAAGAACCGATATGCGCCGGGGCTTTCTTCTCCCAGCTGCCGGTCAGGGCCCCCATCCGCCAGCTGCCGTCGGCGCCGATCGCGGCGGGACCGGCCGGCAGCTTGTCGTCGAAGGCGATCGCCTCCAGTACCCGCCGGATCTTCGCCGGGGAGAGTTCCGCGTCGGGCTCCGGTACGAGGACGTCGGCGAGCGAACGGCCGGAAACCGACGGCAGCGTCCCGGTTTCCGCGAGGACGTCGTGTCCGTCGACGACGCCGTGGGAGTTCACCCAGGCGTCCAGCAGTCCGGCGCCTTCGAGTGCGGCCTCGATCCCGGCCTGGTCGCTTTCCCCGACGGAGCCGTCGAAATCGACCAGCCGCCACAGCGGCGCACCACTCATCTCGGCCCGGTCGGCGGTGCGGGTGCGCGGCGCCGCGGGGGTGAGGATGTCCTGCGTTTCCAGGAGTCCGGCTTCGACGAGGAGTTCGTCGTGTTCGGTGCGCACGGTCGTCAGCGCGGCACCGAGTGCCGCCTCCTGCCGGACGATGTCTTCGAGCACGGTTTCGGCGACCGACGTGATCGCGCCCAGCAACGAGGCTTCCGCCTCGGCGTCCCGCACGAGTGCTTCCGGATCGGGGAAGTTCAGCTCACGGCAGCCGATCGCCCATTCGGCGAGCCGGGTGCGCAGTTCACTCAGCGCGAGTTCGCGGGTGGCCGTGGTGAGATCCAGTTTCTCTTGCGCTATCGAGAAATCCGACCGCGCCTGGTCCAGATCCGCCTCGGCCTGATGCCGCCGGTCCACGGCCCGGTCACAGCTGTCCAGCGCCCGGCCCGCGGCTTCGAGCTGATCCCGTTTGCCGCGGATCGCGGCCTGCAGCAGCGGACGGAGCCGGACGGGTTCGTCAAGCCCAGCCACGAGTTCGTCGTGCACGCCTGCCAGATTCGCGCGGGTCGCGGCGGACCGGACATCGGTCTCCTGCGCGCGGACGAGGTCGGCCTGCCGTTTCGCGATCCGTTGTGCCGCTTGCGATCGCTCCTCGTCGGCGGCCGCTTCGGCCCGCAGCCGGTCGGCGTCCGCGCGGAGCGTCTCCGCCTGTGCCCGCGCGGAAAGTGTGCGCTGCCGCAGCTTGTCGAGTTCCTGCCCCTTTTGGTACGACTCGGATTCGGCCAACCCGGAGACACGGGCTTCGGCTTCTTCGACGTCCTTTTCGAGCTTCGCCGCCCGTTCTTCCGCGGCTTCCTTGCTCGCGGCGACCTCGTCGTACTCCTCGGCCGAACGGCGGGCGGCCGCGGCGAGTTCGTCGAGCCGGGTGGTCGCCGTGATGAGGTTCGCCGCGCCCGCGCGCAGCACACGCTGGGCGTAGGTCTTCTGCCGCGCGGCGAGCGCGCGGGTGGCGTCGACCTCGGTCTCCAGCGAGCCGAGCCGTTCGCGTTGCGCGTCGAGCCGCTCGAAACCCTCGGCGAGGTCGGCGATCTCCTGCTGCCCCAACGGCGGCAGCGCGCGGGACAGCAGGTTGGACAGCAGACTCGGGTCGAGCCGCTGGGAGAGTTTGGGCATCCGCAACTGGAGCAGCGCGGTGATCAGCGCGTCGTACCGCTGCTCGCTCAAGCTGGGGAACAGCTTCGCGCGGATCTCGGCGCGGTATTCGGCCGCGCCGGCGTGCACGATCCCGCGTTCGCCGAGGTGCTCCTCCAGCGCGTTCTTGGTCAGCGGCTGACCGGCCTCGTTGACCAGCGCCACGCCGTCGCCCACCCGGAGGTCGGTGGTGAAGAAGTCGGCGTGCACCGTGCTGGTGTGCGTACTCGCCTGCAGCCGCGCGCCGCAGGTGAACCACTTGTCCGCGTCCTTGCGGAATTCGAGCCAGACATACCCGACACGTGTGGCGCCGGAAGCACCCTCGCCCATCAGGTTCCAGTGCATGCTGCGCTCGCTGGTGCCGAAGGTCGACAAGCGGTTGGCGCGCAGGCTCGCGTCGAACAGGAACGGCAGCAGCAGTTCCAGCGCCTTCGACTTCCCGCTCCCGTTCGGGCCGCGCAGCAGCAGGCGCCCGTCGTGGAATTCGAAGATCTCGTCGTAGTAGCGCCAGATGTTGAGGATGCCCGCGCGGGACGGGAGCCACCTCGTCACGGTCACGTCGCCTCCTCTTTTCGGCCGGTGTCCCGGTCTGTGTACCTCGCGGCGGCCGGGAGCGGCCGGACGAGTTCGGCTTCGACGCAGGCCAGCCCGAAGCCGGTCAGCACCGCGAGCGCGTCGACGGTCAGCCGTCGCACCCCGTCCTTGCCCCGGTAGGTCTTGGCCCAGCGCGGGAACTTCTTGAGCAGCTTCGCGGTGGCCTTCTGCAGGTAGTCGGTCGTCCTCGGCTCGTCGAGGGCGTCCAGCAGCAGGAGCGCGGCGACCTTGGCGTTGCTCCCGTCGTCCGGGAACTTCTCGTCGGTGGCCAGCCCGTCGACGTCGACGAGCAGCACGCCCTCCGCGCGTTCTTCCAGCACGAACCCGCCTTGTTCGGCGGAGCGGCGCAGCAACTGGCGGCCGGTCGGCGAACTGAGGTACGCGCGTTCCTCGGCGGTCAGTTCGGCGAAGTAGAGCACGGGATCGTCGACGAGACGGCGGAAGACCGCGTGCCGGAGCCACAGGTTCCGCTGGACGTCGGACGCGCTCGGCGTGTCTTCGTGACGGCCCGACGAAAGCCCGTAGCGCTGCTCGTGCGACACGGCTTCCAGCAGTTCTTCGAAGCGCAGCGCGACGTCGTCGGCGGGCACGGCCAGTTGCGACGGCCCGACCGGGGCGGCGATCAACCGCATCAGCAGGGTGGCGTCGACCCGGAACAGCACCTTCGCCGTCACGTCGTCCACAAAGGACTCCGGATCGCCGTCGGCGGCTTCGAGGACACCGAAGGATTCGAGCGTGCGCAGGACATCGACGAACGCGGTGCGCTCGGCCCGCCCCGCGGCGTCGAACGTGGTGACGAGGTCGTCCGTCGCGGTCGCCCGGCCGACGCGGTCGGCGAGCAGGCCGATGGTGGTCACCGGCACCGTCAGCAGTTCGGCCGCGACCACGCACAGCAGGACGTAACGCCGCCGGTCGAACGGCGCCCGTCCGGAGCGCAGCCGCCGCGCCGGACGGCTGGCGTCGGTGGCGGCGCGGACCTTGACCAGCCGCGCGTAGCCGAGCCGGGGTTCGACGGTGAGCGTCCAGCCGCAGTAGTAGTCGAACCACTGCCGGATGGGCTCGCGGCGGCGCCGGATGAGATCGAACGTCTCGGGGGCGCCGCGTTCGCTGATGAGCGGGGTGGCCAGCAGGGCCCGGATCCCGCGGGCGACCTCCTCGCGTTCCGCGATGACCAGTTGGTTCGTGAGGCTCACGCACCGCCTCCGGCCGTGCTGATCTCGATTTCGTAGTCGGGCCCGCGGAAGACGCCGCTGGTGGTGGTGAGCCGCGCGACCGCGCCGTTCCGCGAAGGCCGCAGGATGATCTCGATCTGGCCGTCCGACGTCGTGCTCCGGCGGGCGCCACTCGCGTCGGGGCCGCTGCCCAGCGCCTGCCCCAGCAGATCCAGCAACCGCTCGAAAACCGTGTGGTCCAGCTTCTCGAACGCCGAAAGCCGCACGACACCGCCGGTGTCGAGCATGTTCCAGGCCGCTTCGAGTTCGGCGCGTTCTTCGATCGCCTGGTGGACGCGCGCCGCTCGGATCGCCGCGACGTCGCGAACCCGCCCTGTCCTGGTGAACCGCTCCGTGCGGCCTGCCGAGCGCAGCAACTCCGAGACCTCGACGGGTGGTGCGTCGAGCCACGACGCCGTCGTGCTGACCACTTCCGGATCCGCGTGGGCCAGATGCGCGTGCCGGGCGGAACTCAGCCCGAACATCGTCGACCACAGCCGGTGCAGGTCTTCCTGGGCGGGGACAACGGTGAACCACCGCGCCAGCTCGCGGAAGTCGGCGACCGAGCTGCTCGCCCGACGTCGCGATTCGGTGATCCGGTCGAGCACTTGGAGAAGGGTGATGATCGCGCGCCGCGCGACCTGATGGAGGTCCTCGACCCGCGGCGTCGCGCCGTCTTCGGGGAGGAACCACTCGCGAAGGACGTCCCAGCGCGCTTTGCGCACTTCGAGCCAGCGCGGGTTCGCACTCGGCAGGTTGGCGCCGTTGAGCGCACGCCGGTGCACACGCTCGGCGCCGTAGTCGCCGATCTCCTTGAGGCGGGTGGCGATGGTGTGCGTGTGGTGCTCCAGATCGTTCAGGAACTCCTGCAGATACGCCACCGTCGAGGCCTTGACCTCGTGGAACGCCGCGAGATCCGCTTCCGCCCGCAAAAGGCGTTGAAGGTCGCCGTTGAAGCGTTTGGTGTTGTCACGGAACGCCTCGAAGTGGCCTTCGATCTCGGCGAGCGTGCTGAACACGCGCTTGTCGGTGCCGTCTTCCAGTTGTCTCGTCAGTGCGCCGAGCCGGTCACCCAGCGCGTCGAGGGTGGCCGTCTGCAGCGCACCCGTCGCGCTGAGGACTTCATTCGCCCGGATGAGCCCCGCGATCGCCGCTTCACCCTGTCGTGTGAGCGCATACTGAAGGTTCCGTCGCTCGTACTCACTCGCCGTCCGGTAATCGCCGGCGTGACTCTGGACGATGTCGAGATGGCCTTGGCTTCGCAGCTGGTCGAGTGCTTTGACGAGCTCGCCGTCGTCCAGCGTCTCCAGCCACCCCGCCTCGCGGAGTTTCCTGCGGATGTCATCGATGCCCAGCGCCGTCTCAAGCCGTTCGTTGGCCTCGCCGAAGGCATGCAGGATCGCCAGGGGAAGCCCGGACTTGCTGCCGTCGGGGAAACGGAACATTTCGGGCGGTACACGGATCGGATCCATGCGGCCTCCGGCGATGGTGCGTGGAGCTACACGTTAGGGGGTCACCCAGGCGAGTCCGAACGGCCTATCTTTTTCACGCTGCGTACTCACATCGTGAACAGCTCAAGGTGCACGGTGGTCCCGTCGATCGTTACCTTGCGGTAGACCCGGCGGCCGTCGACGAGCTGGTCGTCCTCCGTGACGCCGGGAGCGAAGTTCGACGCCTTGAGCAGCTCTGGAAGGTCGTTGGGCGGAAGGGTGAGGTCGACGCGATACATCGCGTCGATGCCCTTCTCGTACTCCGTCTTGAGTACCTTGCCGCTGGCGGGCATCGAGATGCCGCCGAACCGGAAAGCCTCCTCGGGTGTCGGTGCGCTCTGCGACCCCCTGTCGTCTCGCGGCGGTGCGGGGGAGCAGCCCGCCAGCAGGCCGGCGGCCAGCAGCACTCCGAGCAGGGTCTTGAGTGGTGGCATGATCTCGCCAGCATAAAGCGTGTTCACGCCGCGATCCGGCCACCGGCTTCTCGGTGGTCGACGGCGGTAACGCGGTGTCGTTCGGCGATCACCAAGTCGCCCCGGCGCAGTCGTGAGCTCTGAGAGGTGAGCTCCAGCAATCTCGCGAAACCGTCAAGCATGGAGCGGTGCTCGGCGACGTGTCCGTCGAAAGGCGGCTTTCCGGCCCAGCGAAGCCATCCGCCATCCGCTGCCGCTCCGCCGTCGAGGGTCGAGAACGGGACTCTCGGGGTCCCTGGACCATGGAGGTGTTCCACCCGGGCCCCGTGGAACACCGGCTTCTCCATGCTGTCGTTGTCGAGCAGCATCAGAGCGGCACGTAGGTCCGAGACGGTCGAGCAGCGGCCTCCGTAGGTGTCCGGTCGCAGCATGAGCAAAGCGAGGTGGCTGGGCAACGCGACCCCGCTGAAACCTGCCGGATCGAGGTCGGATCCGGGCAGGCCGTCCAGCCGGAGTCCATGGCCACCGGCGATGGTGAAGAACGGCGCACCGAAGGCGGACAACACACCCGCGGCCGCGCCGTTGGCCAGCCGGTCCGGAAGACCTGATGGAAGTATCGCGATCACCCAGCCGTTCCGGTCGAGCCGGCGAGTCAAGCTCGCCAGCAGTGCGGCGCCTGCGCCTTCAAGGACGGAACGGGCGGCGACCTACTGTGAGACCAGGTCGCCACTGCCGAATGCCCGATGGACCTCGGCTAACGCGGTGGCAAGGCTCGGGGCGACATGAACGCGATACCGACGGTCTTCCACGGCGGGCCTCCTGGAAACGGAATGCTCAGGCAGAGCTCGGAGACCATGGAACGCGCACCCTGGTCTCGGCGGCAGTGGTGTGTGCGTGATCGGCAAAGGATTTGCGAAACTGTCAAATTGCATCTGTGCACCGAAGTGGTGATCGAGGGTGATTGTGCGCGACCATCGGCGTGGAGGTTGCCATGGACGCTCTCCACCCGTTCTGGGCGTCACCCGAGGTGCTGCACGCCGCTGCCACCGGCCGTTACGGCTGGCTGGCCCGCGCCGTGGGCGAATGCTCGCCACTTGACGCTGGCGCAGGTGGCGAGTCGTTGTCATCTTTCGCTGAGCACGTTGTCGCGGATGGAGACCGGTCAGCGCAAGCTCATCGATGTCCACTATTTGCGGATGCTGTCCGAAGTGCTGGGAATCCCGCCTCACCTCTTCGGGCTGGCGCCTCGGTGCACCGGCGCGGCACAAGCGCGGGAGGATGCCGTGCCGGTTACTGTCAGCACAGCTATCTCCGGTGGACAGGACGGTGACGAGGCGATGCGGCGACGACAGGTGCTCGCAGGGCTGGTCGGGGTCACGATTGCCGGGGTCCTGCCCAGTACCGCGCGTGCGGCCACAGCCGGGGAATCGCTGGAAGCCCTGCTGCTGGCCAAGTCGCAATGCCCGGCCGTGCCAGTGCCGCTGGTAACGCTTCAGCAGGCATTGAACAGGGCGCAGGAAAAGTTCGAGGCCTGCGAGTACCACGATCTCGGCCACGTGCTGCCCCAGCTGATCGCCACCGCACACGCGAGCCGAGACTCCGCCGTCGGCCGGATGCGAGAGCGGATGTCCGGGGCACTCGCACGCGCCTACCTGCTCGGTTCGGAACTGGCGATCAAGCAGCACCGCGATTGTGTCGCCCGGGTCGCCGCCGATCGTTCTCACGCGGCAGGCGAGGCCAGCGGCGACCCACTGGTGATCGCCGCCAGTTCTCGAGCGGTGGCAATCGGAATGCGTCGCCACGCGCTCAGCGTCCCCGAGAAGATCGACAGAGACGCCGGACTGAACGGCGCGATCACGATGCTCACCAAGACCGCGCTCGATCTCGGGGCGGACCAGGGCACCCCGCGGGCTTCGTTGCTTGCCACCTACGGTTCCTTGCTTTGCACCGCGAGCTATTCGGCGGCTCAGAACGGGAACGCCACTCAAGCCATCGCACTCGTCGAGGAGGCGGAGGACGCCGCCCGGCGGTTGCCGAATGCCGAGGCCGCAACGGGTAACGCCCAGTTCAGCGAGACCACGGTGGCGGTGTACCGCATCGGAGTGCACACCACTCTCGGCGACTCCGCCCGAGCACTGACCTACTTCGATTCGGTGGATCCCCGGCGTCTCCCGACCGCTGAGCGTCGCGCACGTTCCTTCGTCGATGGTGCGCGGGCCTGGAAAGACCACGGAAATGTGGAGCGGGCGGTGGGCGCGCTCAACCAGGCATTCGAATGCGCGCCTCAAGAGCTCAGGCGACCATCCGTCCAACGGCTGATCACCTCCATGGTCGGTGCTCCTGGCCGGACCCCGGCCGCTCTTTCCGCGCTTGCGGCTCAGGCCGGGCTCTGAATCCTGTCAGTTTTAGCTTCGTGTCCTTTTCGCGAGGCCGTGTTCGTAGGCGTAGATGACGAGGTGCACGCGGGTCCGCAGGCCTTGAGGAGCGGGATGTTTGCGACTAGGGCGTGTCTGGCAAATCTGTTCGATGGGGTTCGTGATCCAGGTGGTTCCTGGTGGTGTGGGCCCTTCGGCCTCGTACTGGACGTACTCGGT
>NZ_JBFBBY010000110.1:0-25658 GCF_040682875.1 Amycolatopsis sp. NPDC051071
AACAGCTTCCTCCCCGCTCACCGATGGTGATTCTCCCGCAGGATCCGGACCGCTTCGTCGGTCCGCCCCGGCGGGCACACGGCCCTGAGATGGAGCATCAGTTCTTGGCGGGCGGAGCCGGTTTCGCGTCGATGCCCGCTTCCTTGCGCTGCTCCGGCGTGATCGGGGCCGGGGCGGCGGTCAGCGGGTCGAACCCGCCGCCGGTCTTCGGGAACGCGATCACGTCACGCAGCGAATCGGCCTTGGCCAGCAGCATGACGATCCGGTCCCAGCCGAACGCGATCCCGCCGTGCGGCGGCGGGCCGAAGGCGAAGGCGTCGAGAAGGAAGCCGAACTTCTCCTGCGCCTCTTCCTCGCCGAGGCCCATCAGCTCGAAGACCTGCTTCTGCAGTTCCTGCTGGTGGATACGGATCGACCCGCCACCGATCTCGTTGCCGTTGCAGACGATGTCGTAGGCGTAGGCCAGCGCGTTGCCGGGGTCATCGGCGAGTTTGCCGATCCACTCCGGGGTCGGCGAGGTGAAGGCGTGGTGCAGGGCCTTCCACTTGCCGCCGCCGACGGCGACGTCGTCGGACTCCTCGGCGGAGATGAACATCGGGAAGTCGACCACCCAGACGAACGACCAGGCGTTCTCGTCGATCAGGCCGAGACGGTTACCGATCTCCAGGCGGGTGGCACCGAGCAGCGAACGTGCGTCGGCGGGCTTGCCCGCGGCGAAGAAGACGCAGTCGCCGGGCTTGGCGCCGACGGCCTCCGCGACGGTTTCGCGCTCCTTCTCCGACAGGTTCTTCGCGACCGGCCCGCCGAGCGTGCCGTCCTCGTTCACCAGGATGTAAGCGAGCCCGCGGTGACCGCGCTGCTTGGCG
The DNA here is from genome assembly GCF_040682875.1 of Amycolatopsis sp. NPDC051071. Classification (NCBI taxonomy): domain Bacteria; kingdom Bacillati; phylum Actinomycetota; class Actinomycetes; order Pseudonocardiales; family Pseudonocardiaceae; genus Amycolatopsis; species Amycolatopsis sp. NPDC051071. Next base: position 867 of record NZ_JBFBBY010000110.1, read on the forward strand.
AAGTCCTGCCAGGCGTCGAGGGTGCGGCGCGGCTGACCGGCCCCGCCCGCCATCACGACGGCGCCGACGTACGGCGCCTGGAACACGCGGAACGGAGTGTCGGCGAAGAACGCCGTCATGTCGGTGAGTTCGAGATCGAAGCGCAGGTCCGGCTTGTCCGAGCCGTACTTCTCCATCGCGTCGGCGTAGGTGATGCGCTGGAACGGCCGCGGGATCTCGGCGCCGATCAGCTTCCACAGCGCCGTGACGATGTCCTCGCCGAGTGCGATGACGTCGTCCTGCTCGACGAAGCTCATCTCGATGTCGAGCTGGGTGAACTCCGGCTGCCGGTCGGCGCGGAAGTCCTCGTCCCGGTAGCAGCGCGCGATCTGGTAGTACCGCTCGAGGCCGCCGACCATCAGCAGCTGCTTGAACAGCTGCGGTGACTGCGGGAGCGCGTACCAGGAACCGGGCTTGAGCCGCGCCGGGACCACGAAGTCGCGGGCGCCCTCGGGGGTGGAACGGGTCATGGTCGGGGTCTCGACCTCGACGAACTCCTGCGCGTGCAGCACCTCGCGGGCCGCGCGGTTGACGTCGCTGCGCAGGCGCATGGCGGCGGCGGGGCCGCTGCGGCGCAGGTCGAGGTAGCGGTGCTTGAGGCGCACCTCTTCGCCGACGTCGACCCGGTCGTCGATCGGGAACGGCAGCACGGCGGCCTCGGACAGCACCTCGAGCTCGGTGGCCAGCACCTCGATCTCGCCAGTGGGGATCTCGGCGTTGGCGTTGCCGTCGGGACGAGCCGAAACCTCGCCGACGATGCGGAGGCAGTATTCGGAGCGCAGCTGGTGGGCGCGCTCGGCCATCTCGCCCTCGCGGAAGACGACCTGGCTCACGCCGCTGGCGTCACGCAGATCGATGAAGATGACGCCGCCGTGATCGCGCCGCCGGGCCACCCATCCGGTGAGGGTGACCGTCTGACCGGCGTGCTCGGCACGCAAGGTGCCGGCTTTGTGGGTGCGAAGCACTGCGGGTGCTCTCCTTCGGCATCACGTTTCTGCGATTCGACGGCTGTCAATGACTCAATGACTCATGACTCATTGACGAGTCGATAGGGCTATCGAAAGGCTAACGAATCGCCCCGGATGCCTCGCGACCAGGTGTTCTCAGATCGTCGGCCAGGCCTCCAGCGCGGCGACCACGCGCCGCGCGTGCGCCAGGTAATCGGGGACCGACAGGACCCGGCCGTCGATGTTGTCCAGCAGCCAGCCCGCGGCCGCCTCCTTCGAGGCGAAGAACTGGGTGCAGATCAGCGCCTCGATGTACTCCGAGCCGAGGATGAGGTCGATGTCGGACAGGCGCGACGCGGCGACGACCGCGTGCGGCGGGTCGACGCTCAGCACCCGCTCGCGGGTGAAATGGACGCGGACGCGTGCGCCGGTCGCCGGGCAGGTCGAATCCGCGTGCACGGGTTCGCCGGTCGCGATGGCCAGCAGGAACAAGTCCATGCGGTAGCCGTCCCCACCGGCGCGATCGGCCACGCCCGGCCGCGAGCCGCGGTCCATCCCCCGGTCCATCAGGACCAGGCCGTCACGGATGACGAAACCCATCAGGTCCATCAGCCGGTGTGCTTCGGCGGGGTCGACGCCGACGGTGCCCGCGAGCCTGCCGATGGCGATGGGATGTTTGCCCGCTCTGGTCAGCTTGGTCGCGGCCCAGGCGATGCGAACAGCGGCGGTGCGATCCGTCCGGGTGGTCAACAGGCACCTCCTCGCCTTCGTCTTCTCCGAGATTAAGCACGAAACGGATTTCCGCCAAGTGACTAAGCCGAACGGCCGAATCCGTTGTCACGTAAGAAAATTCACAGTCCGTGAAGGGTGACGGGCAGGAAATTTCCGGAGAAAGCCCGGAAAAAGCAGACTTTCGGTCATCTGGGGCGAAAGTGGCCCGGGTGGCCGGGGTCGGGGTGGGTAGTGAGTGGCAAGTCGCGTCCCAACCCGACCCACCTTCCACCCGCGCCCCTACAACAACCTGAGCTGCTCAGCCGCCGGGACCGCGACCTCTTCGGTGCGCTGCACGGGCATCGTCACTTGCATCCGGTCCCCGTCATCCGCACGGGACGCGAAACCGTGCCGCCGCAAGAGCGGTCCGACGCGCGCTCCCAGCCGCTCTCGGTAGGACTTCGGGAGATACGCGCCACGCGAGTACAGCTCGCGGTACTTCGGCACCAGCTCCGGATACTCCCGGCCGAGCCAGCACGCGAACCATTCCCGCGCGCCCGGCCGCAGATGCAACGGCAAGACGGTGACCCGCGTGGCGCCCGCCTCGGCGAGCCGCGCGAACAAGGCGTCGAGTGCGTCGGCCGAATCGGTCAGCCATGGCAGTACCGGCGCGACGAGTACGGAACACGGCAGATCGGCGTCCCGCGCCTTGCGGATCAGGTCGAGCCGGGCCCGCGGGCTCGGTGTTCCCGGTTCGAGGCGGCGCTGCAGGCCCTCGTCGAGCAGCGCGAGCGAGATCGCGAGACCGGCGGGCACGTCCTTCGACACCGATTCCAGCAGCGGCAGATCCCGCGCCAGCACCGTCCCCTTGGTCAGGATGGACAACGGGGTGCCCGAATCCGCAAGTGCGGTGATGATGCGCGGCATCAGCTGATACCGGCCTTCGGCGCGCTGATACGGATCGGTGTTCGTGCCCATCGCGACGTGCTCGCGTGCCCAGCCGGGGCGCCGCAGTTGCGCGGCCAGCACCTCGGGCGCGTTGACCTTGACGATCACCTGCGTGTCGAAGTCCCGCCCGGGGTCGAAATCCAGGTATGTATGGGTGTTCCGCGCGAAACAGTTGTGCGTGACCATCCCGTCGGCGATGAAGTCACCGGTGCCGGTGGTGATGTCGAACAGCGGCAGCTCGATCCCGAGTGCCTCGACGGCCGACACCCGCCGCCTGGTCCGGCCGATCCCGAGGCCGTCGAGCGACCGCTTCCAGCCGACGGCCGGATCGGCGAGATGGAAGAACCGCATCTCCTCCGACGGCCCGCCGAGCAGCTGCACTGTCCACAACGGACGGAACTTGACGTTCTCGGTCTTCACGTAACGGAAACCGAAATTGTCGAGTGCGGCGCAGAAGGTGGAGACGATGTCCTCTTCGTCGTGAGTGACACGCAGCGCGCCGTGCCGGTAGCTGCCGGAGAGGTCGAACAGCCCGGCGAGGAAGCCGCGCTGCCAATGGGAATCCGGCGAAGGTGGCACCTGCACGAAGCCGATCGACGCCCCGAAGTCCGGCAGGTACTTGAGCGCCCGGTCCGCGGCGTCCCGCTCGGCCGAGAACCCGCCGGAGCGCAGCATCCCGCAGAGGAACCCGGCGCGGTAGCCGATGGTGTCGTCCGGAGTGCGGGTGAGTTTGCCGACGCCGACGAGTTCGGTACCCCCGACCAGATGCGGCCGCTGCGCCGCGCCGAAGCGGGTACCCGTGACGTGTTTCCACCCGTGTCCGGTGAGGAACCGGTGGTCGCCACTGGCCACGATGGACGTGCCGTCGTCGAGTGTCAGGCGGTACGCGGGTTTGAGCGTCGACCAGTGCGCGAGGACGGTCGTGGGCACCAGCCTGCGCCCCGCGCCGCGTCCGCGCGTGCCGTAGATCGCGTCGCCGGGGGCGACGTCGGCCAGCGGCTTCGTCCGGCCGTCGGCCATCAGGACCGGTGTCGCCCCTTCCAAGCAATACGTACACGCGTGAGAGCAGCCGCGATACGGGTTCACCGTCCAGCCGAACGGGACCCCCGAACCCTCCGGCACCTTGTTCAACACGGATTTGGCGTGCACCTCGTGAAAGGTGACGCCGTCGAACTCGGGTGCGCGCACGGAGCGCTGCAACCCTTCCAATCCGGGCAGCACCGGCTCGCCGCCGTCCGCCCGCTGTTGATCCCATCGCACCCGGCCAGTCGAACACATGTTCTAAGCAGGTGTCAAACACCTGTTCGAACCTGGGTGATCTTTGCTGCAAGTAGTCCTCTGGTTGCGGTAGTTGCGTGTGCAAGTACCGCAACCAGAGGACTACTTGCGGAGGTCAGGGGCGGCTGATGTGCTCGGTGACGTACCCGGCGGGCTGGATCAGGCCGGCACAGCGGCTGTCCCCGCGTGGCGTCGCCGACCGGCGGCGCACGGTCACCGAATAGAAGTCCTGACCCGCCCGCACGGTGACCAACCGCGCGTCGGCCTCGGCCAGCGGCTCCTCCCGGACGGCGAGGACGTCGTCCAATCCGGACAGATTGGTCTGGCGCCGGATCGCGATCTCGGCGTACTGCGCCCACGCCGTCCTCGCGGACGTCCGGCCGCGAAGCTGATCCGGCTCGACCTGTCCGCGCAGCGCGGCCTTGGCGACCAGCGCCGCCTCGGCCGGGTTGAGCTGGCCGTGCAGGAAACCGTCGGGGACGACGAGGAGGTTGCCGGCCCAGCGGTCGCCGCCGACGTGGCTGACCTCCCACGAGCGGCCAGGATGATTGGCGTGGAGTGCCGAGGCCAACGGGCGTCCGAGCACCGCGCAGCACATGTCCTTGGTGCCGTGCGTGCAGACCAAAAACAGCGGTCCGAGCACCGGTTTGCCGAGTCCGCCGATGCCGTCCGCGACGGCTTCGAGGTCCAGTTCGGCCAGTTCGCTCAAGTCCTGGATTTCCAGGCGTTCCAGCCAGCGGTTGCCCGGCTCGCCGCCGCCGACGTACACGGCGCGGGGGCGATCCGGGTCGCGCCGGTGTTTACCGGGACGCCGGATCAGCAGTGGGCGGAGCCCATGGGACCGTCTCAGGTTCTCGAGCAGCTCACGGCGCTCGGCGGGGAAGGCCTCGTCAAGAATGCTTTCCAACGCGTCCGCGGGCCAGGGTCCCGGCTGCTCGATCAGCAGCCAGCAACGCATGTCGGCCGCGGTACCGGCGGGGTTCGCGCCCAGCATGCGCGCGACGGTCGCACAGCCCGGCAACGCGGCGGGCGGTGCTTCGGTGTCCGAGAGCTGAGCGGTCATCGGGTGACCACTGCTCCGAACTTGACCTTAGGCATGCCTTAGCTTACCCCGTCCGGCCTCCCTTCACACTTTTCGTCCCTCGTGACCTTCAGCCGATCGAAACGAGCCCCTGCGTGATGAGCTCACCCAGGAGGGCCCGGACGGTCCCCCGATCGAGTCCGGACACCTCGGCGAGTCGGTTGACCACCTGCGGAGTCCCGTCGAGCAACGCCTTCAGCACCGGGCTCGCGGCGTCCGCGAAGACGAACCGTTTCCCGGCGGCGAGCAGGGTCACCCGTCCATCGCCTTCTTCGAGCACCGCCCTCGGGACGAGGAACCGGGCCTCGGTCTCGTCGCCGTCCGGCAGCAGACCGGGGGTCGCCGCCCAGGGCAGCCCGACCCGCGGATGCGCCGGGGCCGACGAGTCACGATCGGCGAGGAACCGGGAGACGACGTCGGAGGTCAGCGCCGCGTCGAGTTCCTTCCGCAGCACCTCGGCGTGCGACGCGCGTTCTTCCTCCGTCGCGAATCTCGGCAGGTCCTGGCGGAAAGTGGCACTCGCCCGCAGCGTGTCGGCGAGCCAGGACACCAGGTCGACGCCGGTGGCCGGGCTGAACCCGAGGGTAAGATGCAGGGACATCTCCCCTACCGCGGTGACGTCGTGCCAATGCCCGCGAGGGACATAGAGGACGTCACCGTCTTCGAGGATGAAGTCGTCGATCGGCTCACCAGGCTGTTCGGGCTGCTCGACGTCGCGATGCAGTGGCGCGGGCCTGGTGGGGCCGTGCATCCGCCAGCGTTTGCGGCCGGCGACCTGGATGATGAAGGCGTCGTGGTCGTCCCAGTGCACGTCGAACCCGTGGGTCACGCCCCAGCCCGCGTACAGGTTGACCTGGACGCTCTCCCGCAGATCGTGTTCGAGCCGCCGGGCGAGATCGCCGATCGGGTCGCTGAGTTCCTGGATGGCGTCGAGCACCATGGTCGCGCCGCCTCGGAGGTGCTCCGTGAAGGGAGCGGCTCGCAGGTGGGGAACGGTGCCACTGCGCCGGGTGGGGACGAGATCGGTGTAGCTCTCCATGGGCACCGGCTGCCCGTCGAGAGCCAGGCGCAGACGCGGGAACTCCAGGCGATGCTGCCGGAGGATCGCGTTCAGCGCCGGCCACGGAAGGAGGTCGGCGAACCGGCCCGCATTGCCTTCGAAGCGGCGATAGGTCTCGCCATGGACGTCTCGGAAGAACTGGCTGACCCCGAGCGGAGCCACGAGGTCAGCCAGCGTCGTCGTTCCGGGCACTCAGCCGTCGTTACCGTCGTTGTCGGCCGCGGCGCCGTTGGCCTTGCCCCGGTCCACCGCGGTCGGGATCTTCTCTACCTCCAGCAGCAAACCGCTGTCGGGAGCCTGCGTACCTGACTGTTCCTGTGCCATCCTGCCACCTTCGTTTAGACGAGCGGACGGACCGAAAATCGGCCTGGAGCGCCGCCAAGCCTACGACACGTTTCGAGAAAATTCACCGCCCAGCAGGGAAAAAACGACTTGGTGAGCGATCTTCGACACCGTCGCGGCGGTTTCACCCGGACAGCGGTTATACGCTGCCACCCATGGCTGAACCGGCATCCGTCCCGCGCGTGCGATGGGACGTCCTGGCGGCCATCGGCGCGGGTGGCGCGCTGGGCAGCCTCGCCCGCTACGGCCTCTCCGTCGCACTCCCCCATTCCCGTGGGCAGTTCGCGCTTTCCACCTTCGCCACCAACGTTTCCGGCTGCCTGCTGATCGGGATCCTGATGGCGCTGCTGACCGCGGCGGCCGACCCGCACCGGCTGCTGCGCCCGTTCCTCGGGATCGGGATCCTCGGCGGTTACACCACGTTTTCGACCTACGCGACGGACACACTTGATCTTGTGACGACGGGGCATCCGTTCACTGGATTGTCGTACGCGCTCGGCACGGTGGTCTGCGCGCTGATCGCGGTCTTCGCCGGGCACGGAATCACCCGGGCGGTGGTGAAATGACCGTTCTGTTCGTCGCTCTCGGTGGTGGCGCCGGCGCGATCCTGCGCTACCTGACCGATCTGCGCATGCGGGCGTGGCGTGGTGACGCGTTCCCGTGGGGCACCTTGACCGTCAACATCACCGGCTCGGCGATCCTCGGGTTCCTGACCGGGTGGGCATTGCACGGCGGCGAGCCGGACACCGTGCGTTCGCTGCTGGCGGTCGGTGTCTGCGGCGGCCTCACGACATTCTCGACGTTCGGATACGAAACACTGCGGCTGATCACCGAAAAGGCCCGGCCGCGAGCCGTGCTGAACGTCGGCCTCACCGTGGTGGCCGGACTGGCCGCGGCGACGGCCGGACTTCTGCTCGCCGCCGTCGTCTGGGCCTGAGGTCAGTCTTCCGGCACCATCCGCCACACGGCCGACGCGATCGCGTCCCGCTGTTCGGCCGGGAGGACGGCGGCCATCTCTTCAAGCTTCTCGACGACGCCTTCATGGGTGGCGTTCGCGAGCCGGAGGCCCTCCGCGGTCAAGGTGATCTTCAGCGCGCGGCGGTCGCAGGTATCCGCGACGCGCTCGACGAGGTCGCGTCGCTGGACGCGATCCACCAGGCCGGTGACGCTGGACTTCTCCAGGTTCAGCATCCGGCCGAGGTCGCTCATCCCCACCCCGGTCTCGCCCTGGGCCAGTACGCAGAGCAGCTGTGCCTGCTGCGGCGTGAGGTCGTGCGAACGGCCGACGTCGATGAAAGCCCGCTGCACCAGATGCGAAAGCCGCACCAAAGCGGTGGCGAATCCGAGGTCTTCGGCCGTGGTCATGACCGCAGTCTACTTGACGGTCGTTCGGAGTACGAACTAATATAGTTCGTAGTACCAACATTATGTACTACGAACCAGGGGGTCTCATGACCACGACCGTGGCCGTCATCGGCGGGGGATACGGCGGCACCACCGCTGCGAAGGAACTGGACAAGTTCACCGACGTCGTCCTCATCGAGCCGCGCGAGGACTTCGTGCACCACGTCGCCGCGTTGCGCGGGCTCGTCGATCCCGAGTGGACGGACCGGCTCTTCTTCCCGTACGCCCGGCTTCTCGACCGGGGGCGGGTGATCCGCGACCGCGCGGCGAGCGTCGACCAAGGCGGCGTCACACTCGGTTCGGGCGAACGGCTCACACCGGACTACCTCGTGCTGGCGACCGGCTCGGCCTACCCGTTCCCGGCGAAAATCGATTTCGGGGACAGCGCCTCGGCGAAGGCGAAAATCCGTGCCACCCGGGAAGAACTGGCGGGCGCGGAGAGGGTCCTGCTGCTCGGCGCGGGCCCCGTGGGGCTTGAACTGGCCGGTGAGATCAAGGCGGTGTGGCCGGAGAAGGCCGTCACGATCGTCGACCCGGCCGAGAGGATCCTGCCCGGCTTCCCGGACGAGTTCCGCGCCGAAGTCCGCCGCCAGCTCAACGAACTGGGCGTCGACCTGCTGCTCGGCACCTCGCTGACCGAGTCGCCCGCCTCGGAACCCGGACACGCGAAGACGTTCACCTCGGGACTCACCGGCGGCGGCGAAGTGACCGCCGACCTGTGGTTCCAATGCTTCGGCGGCACGCCGCACACGGCCTACCTCGACGGCGACCTCGCCGCCGCGCGGCGACCGGACGGTCAGGTCGACGTGACCGCCGAACTGCTGGTGACCGGCCAGCGGCGGGTGTTCGCGCTCGGCGACATCACCGCGCTGCCGGAAGCGAAACTGGCGAAGTCGGCCGGTGAGCACGCGGAGGTCGTCGTGGCCAACATCCGGGCGCTGGTCACAGGTGGCGAGCTGCGGACCTACACGCCGGGCGGGCCGATGATCTCACTGCCGCTCGGGCCTTCCGGAGGCGCGACCTACACCGAAGAGGCCGGCGTCCTGGACGCCGCGACGACCTCGCAGATCAAGGGTTCGCACATGATGGTCTCGCGGTTCGAGGAGCTTTTCGGCCTCGCGTGAGTGCCCCCGGATGTCATGAGGGGTCCCCATAGGACGAAAAACGTCTTATGGGGACCCCTCATGACACGCGCCCGGCACCACCGTCACCGCACCCGGCAACCGCCTACCGCGGAGCCAGCCCCCGCACCTGAGCGAACGGATCCTCACCCGTCGGAAGCAAAGCGATGATCGGCGTCGTCAGCCCGTTGTCCACATAGGACTGGACTTGCTCGCGGCAGGAATCGAGACTGCCGTGGACGATCAGGTCGTCGACGACTTCGTCCGGGATCACCTGATTGGCCTTCTGCCGGTCGCCCGCGGCCCACGCCTCGTGCATCGGCGCGAGCGCCTCGCCGCGGCCGAGCCAGTCGTGGAACGCGGCGTACACCGGCACGGTCAGGTAGCTCGAAATGAGCATCCGGCCGAGCCCGCGCGCGGCGGCCTTGTCCTCGGTGGGGCAGACGAAGATCCGCGCGGCCAGTTCGACGTCCGGCCCGATCTCCTGGCGCACCTTGGGTACGTCGGAGGCGGCGAGCCAGTTGGTGATGGCGCCGTCGGCCTCCTTCGCGGCCAGTCGCAGCATCCCCGGCCGCAGCGCGGCGAGCATGATCGACGGCGGCGGGTCGGTGGGCCGCTCCAGCCGGAACTTGCTGACGGAGAAGGACTCGTAGTCCTCGGTGACCTTCTCCCCCGCCAGAGCGGACCGCAGGAACCGCAGTGTGTCGCGGGACCGTGCGAACGGGGCCTCGAACTCGGCGGCGTTCCAGTTTTTCACGATCACCGGCGACGACGCGCCGATGCCGAGCACGAACCGGCCTGGCGCGAGTTCCGCGACGGTCGCGGCGCTCATCGCCAGCAGCCCGGGGCCGCGGGTGTACACCGGCACGATCGCGGTGCCGAGCCGCAGTCGCGGCGCCCACTGTGAGGCCAGCACCAGCGGGGCGAAGGCGTCGTTGCCCGCCGTCTCGGCCGACCACGCGTCGGTGTAGCCGAGATCGGGCAACTGCTCGACCAGCTCCTTGTGCGCCGCGAGCGGCACCCCGGTCAGCGGAATGGTGAGACCCCACCGTTTCATGCGTTCTCCTCGCTCTTCACCACTTCACCGGTCAGCTCACGCACGATCCAGTCCACCTGCGTGCGCATCAGGTTCTCCGCGACCTCTTCGGCTTGCGGCGTCATATGCGTCGCGCCTGCCAGCGGCAGGAACACGTGCGTGCGGCCCTTGGCCAGCAGTGCCGACGAAAGGCGCAACGAGTGGGCGACGAAAACGTTGTCGTCGGCGAGGCCGTGCACGATCAGCAGCGACCGCGACAGGTCTCCGGCGCCCGCGATCAGCGAGTTGTGTTCGTACGACTCGGTTTCCTCTTGCGGCAGCCCGAGGTAACGCTCGGTGTAGTGCGTGTCGTACAACGACCAGTCGGTCACCGGCGCACCCGCGATACCGGCGTGGAAGACGTCGGGACGGCGCAGCACGGCCAGCGCGGACAGGTAGCCGCCGTAGGACCAGCCGCGGATCGCGACCCGTTCGGTGTCCAGTTCCGGATGCAGTGCGGCGGCCGCCCGCAGGGCGTCGACCTGGTCGGCGAGGGTGACGTCGGCGAGTTTGCCCGCGACCTCCTTCTCCCACGCGGATCCGCGCCCCGGCGTCCCGCGCCCGTCGGCGACGAGCACCGCGAAACCCTGGTCCGCCAGCCACTGCGGGGTGAGGAACGCGTTGCGGGTCTGCAGGACGCGCTGGGCGTGCGGGCCGCCGTACGGGTCGAGCAGCACCGGCAGCTTGCCTTCGCTCTCCTCGTAACCGGTGGGCAGGATCAGCGCGGCGCGCAGTCCCCGCTCCCCCAGCGTCAGCCAGGTCAGGTTCGGCACGACGTCGGGATCGACGGTGTGGGAACTGATCCGCGCCAGCGTCTTCTCGCCGGACACGACGGTCACCACCGGTCCGCTGTGGTCGAGACTCCACGAGGAAAGCACGGTCAGTGCGGCGTTCCCCGCCCCGATGTGCACGCCGTCCTCAGTGGACAGACGACGGAGCTCGCCGCCCTCGGTACGGAAGACGTGGATTTGCGTCGGGTCGGCCTCCGAGGCACTGAACAGCACTTCGTCGCCGACGTGCAGGATCGAGCGCACCTGCAGCCCGGGCGGCGTGACCGCGACACCGTCGACGACGAGCCGGTGGTGGCCGTCGGCGGCGCTCTCGCGCACCAGTGCGCCGCCGGTGGTCCACGCCGGGACACCCGCGGCGATCTCGACCCAATGCTCGTCGGTCTCGGTGTGCAGCACCTCGACCGAACCATCGGCGGGGTCGACCGCCTGGATCTCCAGTACGCGCTGGTCACGCGACTGCACCGAGAGCAGCGGCTTGCCTGCCGCCGACCAGTGCACCGCGGCCAGGTACTCCCAGTCTGTCTTCGCGACGTCGACGCGGGAGCCGTCGAGGCCGATGATCGCCAGCGTCACATCGACGTTCTTCTCGCCGGCGGCCGGGTACGCGACGACGTTGGCCGGGGACTTCGGGTTGGCCGGGTCGGCGATCGTCCAGCGCGGCACAGCCGCCTTGTCGGACCGCTGGACCAGCAGGCTCCGGCCGTCCGGCGCCCACCAGTAGCCCCGGGTCCGGCCCATCTCCTCGGCCGCGATGAACTCGGCGAGCCCCCAGGTGATGTCCTCGGCGTCCTCCCCGGCCACCACGCGGTCCTCGCCGGTCGCCCGGTCGATCACCCTCAGGTGCCGGTCGCGGACGTAGGCGACGCGGCCGCCGTCCGGGCTGGGCCGCGGGTCGATGACCGAGCCGTCGACCAGCACCGATATCTCGCCGGTGGCCAGGTCAAGAGTGTGGAGCTTGCCCGACAGCGAGAACGCGGCGACGGTGAAGGCGTCGTCGACCGCGTAGCCGACCACGCCGCCGCCGGTCTCCCGGCTGCGCTCGCGGCGCGCCCGCTCCTCGGGCGGCAGGTCCTCTTCACCGGGCAGCAGTTCGGCGGCGTCGACCAGCTTCGTCTCCTCGCCCGACGCGACGTCGAACGCCCACAGGCTGTGCCGGGCGTCGATGCCGGACTCGGTCCGCAGGAACAGGACGCGAGAGCCGTCCGGGGCGACCTTGAACTGTTTCGGCGCGCCGAGGGTGAAACGCTGGGTCCGGGCCTGACGGCGGAGGAACGAGAGATCTTCGAGGCTGATGTCGGTCACGTCCGAACTCTCTCAGACGCTCAGCCGGGGACGCCAACACCTTCCAGCTTCTTCAGTTCCGTCTCAGGATCGAAGCCGGCCCGGGGGAACTGGGGATCCATCGACTGGAGTGTCTCGATCAAGAGCCACGCGACCAGCCAGTTGCGGTACCACTTGTGGTCGGCGGGGACGGCATACCAGGGCGCCGCCTCGGTGGAGGTCTTGGCGAAGATGTCGGCGTAGGCCTTCTGGTAGTCGTTCCACTGTGCACGCGCGTCGAGGTCCGCGGGGTTGTACTTCCACCACTTCGCCGGGGTCTCCAGCCTCGCTTTGAGCCGCTTCAGCTGCTCCTCCGGCGAGATGTCGAGGAACACCTTCACGATCGTGGTCCCGGCGTCGGTCAGCTCCCGCTCGAACTCGTTGATCTCGGCGTAGCGTTTGCGCCATTCCGCGGCGGGGACGAGTTTCCGCACCCGCGGGACCAGGATGTCCTCGTAATGGGACCGGTCGAACACGCCGACCTGCCCCGGCGCGGGCAGCTGTTGGCGGATCCGCCACAGATAGTGGTGCCGCCCCTCGGCCGCGGTCGGCTTCTTGAACCCCGTGTACCGCACGCCCATCGGATTGACCAGGCCGAGGACGTGCCCCACGGTGCCGCCCTTGCCGGAGGTGTCCATCCCCTGCAGGAACAGCAGGAGGCTGCGGCGGCCACCGCCGACGCCCTCCGCGTAGAGGGCTTCCTGCAGCTCCGCGAGCTTGCCGCCGGACTCGGCGAGTTCCTTGAGCGCCTTGGGCTTCTTATGCGGTCCGACCGGGAACGAGCCCGGATCGGGGCGGCCTGCCTTGCCGATCCTCAGCGCCTCCCGGACGGAGACGGGGTCCTTTTTCGCCATCCGGCGACGATAACCGCGGTCCAGGCGGCGCGCCCACGATGATCAAGTGTGCCCGTGCAAGATTTCGTCGCACGAAGGAGCCGAAACGCAACGAACAACGGGTTAAAGCAACGTTTCCCGGATGAAGTACTCAGGATGGGCATCTAACCTGAACGCATGACGACCTTCGCCGGCCGGGACACCGCCGCCACCTCAGCCGCCGGCTTCATCGCACTCGACGAGCAGTGGAGCACGCACAACTACCACCCCCTGCCGGTGGTCATCGCCACCGCCGAGGGCGCCTCGGTCACCGACGTCGAGGGCAAGACCTACCTCGACTTCCTCTCCGGGTACTCCGCGCTGAACTTCGGGCACCGTCATCCCGGCCTGATCGCCGCCGCGATCGAACAGTTCGGCCGGGTGACGCTGACCTCGCGCGCGTTCCACCACGACCAGCTCGGGTTGTTCTGCCGGGAACTCGCCGACCTGACCGGCACCGAGATGACGCTGCCGATGAACTCCGGCGCGGAGGCCGTCGAGTCCGCCGTGAAGATCGCCCGGAAGTGGGCGTACCAGGTCAAGGGTGTCCCGGACGGGGCAGCCGAGATCGTCGTCGCCGGGTCGAACTTCCACGGCCGCACGACGACCATCGTGTCGTTCTCCACCGACGAGACCGCGCGCGCCGACTTCGGCCCGTTCACCCCTGGCTTCGTCACCGTCAAGTACGGTGACGTCGACGCGCTGCGCGACGCCATCACCGAGCACACCGCCGCGATCCTGCTGGAGCCGGTGCAGGGCGAAGCGGGGGTGATCGTGCCGCCGTCCGGTTACTTCGCCGAGGCGCGGCGGCTGTGCGACGAGCACAACGTCCTGCTGATCGCCGACGAGATCCAGTCCGGGCTCGCCCGGACTGGCACCGTCCTCGCACTCGACCACGAAGGCGTGCGCGCCGACGTCTACACCCTTGGCAAGGCACTCGGCGGCGGGATCATGCCGGTGTCGGCCGTGGTCGGCAGCCGCGACGTGCTCGGCGTACTGCGGCCGGGTGAACACGGGTCGACCTTCGGCGGGAACCCGGTCGCCTGCGCCATCGGGCGGGCCGTGGTCGGGCTGTTGAAGACCGGCGAGTTCCAGGAGCGCTCGCGGGAACTCGGCGCCCACCTGCACGCCCGGCTCGGCGAGCTGGTCGGTGACGGGCTGGCCGAGGTCCGCGGGCGCGGGCTCTGGGCGGGGATCGACATCGCGCCCGGCGGGCCGACCGGCCGGGAGGCGTCGACGGCGCTGGCCGAACGCGGTGTGCTGTGCAAGGAGACGCACGACCACACCCTGCGGATCGCGCCGCCGCTGGTGATCAGCCGCGAGGAGCTCGACCGCGGTATCGACGCGATCACCGACGTCGTCAAGACCCGGTGAACCTTTCGGGCCGGCGGTACGTTGCCTGTCCATGGGAGACGAGCGGGAGTGGGTGGAGCGGCCGCTGGTCGGCACCGAGACGGTGACGCCGGAGGGCTGGTTCGCGAGGGGTAAGGCGCTGCGAGACCAGGCGCCGACGTCCGCACACGATCACGCGGCGGCCGGGAAGGACCGGCCGAGCGTGGCGGAGTTCTTCGCGCGGACCAACGAGGGACGGCTGCCGGAACTGGTGGGACTGCGGCGCGAGCGGATGCTCGCGTCGCCGTTCACCTTCTACCGCGGCGCCGCGGGGCTGATGGCCGCGGATCTCGCGGGCTCGCCGTCGTCCGGGGTCTCGGCGCAGCTGTGCGGTGACGCGCACGCGGCGAACTTCGGGCTGTACGGCACACCCGAAGGCGGGATCGTCATGGACATCAACGACTTCGACGAGTCCGTGCCCGGGCCGTGGGAATGGGACCTCAAGCGGCTCGCCGCGAGTCTCGTGCTGGCCGGCCGCGAAGGCGGCATCGGCGAATCAGGCTGTCGAGAAGCAGCCGAAGACGCCGTCAAGTCCTACCGGCGCACCATCCGGGGGCTCGCGGAACTGCCGTTCCTGCGCTCGTGGAACGCGCTGCCGGACGCGTCGGTGCTGCACAAGGTCCGCGCGCACGACCTGATCGACGACTTCGAGGAAGCGGCCGAGAAGGCCAGAAAGAACACCAGTGCCAAGGTCACCGCGAAGTGGACCCGGCGGATCGACGACCACGCGACCGGCCTCGAACGGCACCGCTTCGTCGAGGACCCGCCGGTGCTCACGCACGTCGACGACGCGACGGCGGACGCGGTGATCGGCGGACTGGTGTCCTATGTGGACACCGTGCGGGAATCGCGGCGGACCCTGATCTCGCGGTACCGGGTGTCCGACGTGGCCTTCCGCGTGGTCGGCACCGGCAGTGTCGGGCTGCGTAGTTATGTCGCGCTGCTGCACGGCAACAGCGGCGAAGACCTCGTGCTGCAAGTGAAACAGGCCAGCCCGTCGGCGCTGGCGCCCTATCTCGGACTGTCCTCGCCCGAGCACGAAGGCCGCCGGATCGTCGAGGGCGCGCGGCTCGTGCAGGCCGAGTCGGACATCCTGCTGGGCTGGACGACCATCGACGGCCTGCCGTACATCGTGCGGCAGTTCCGGAACCTCAAGGGCGACATCGACCCCGCGGAACTGAAGAAGGACCACCTCGACGACTACGGCAGGCTCGCGGGCGCACTACTGGCGCGGGCGCACGCGCGTTCGCTTCATCCGCGGATGCTGGCCGGGTACTTCGAGGACGATGAAGACCTCGATGAGGCTATCGGCGCCTACGCACTGCGTTACGCGGATCAGACCGAAGCAGACTTCGAGGCCTTCGCCGCGCTGTGACCTGCGCAAGTCAGGCGGCAGCCCGCGGTGGCCGTTCGGTCCGGGGTCGTGAGTGGCAAGCCGGGGGTGGCGTGGGGCCGCGGGCGTGTCTCGATGCCGGACCGCACGACAGTCCCTGTCACCTCCGGAGCCGCAAGCCGTCCCGCATGGTGACGGTCACCTGCGGGGGACGTAATCTCGCGCGGTGAGCGCAAAAGGGTCATCCGGGCTGATCGCGGTGACCTGTGCGGTGATCATGGTCGTACTCGGAGTGCTGGTGTCCGGCGAGGGACTGACCGGCCCCGACGCCCTCGCCGACAACTGGGTGCGGCGCACTTTCGGCGCCGACACGGACCTGTTGCGCCTGCTCGTGCTCCCGACCGAGGCCTACGTCCTGATCCCGGTGGCGTGCGTCGCCGCCGGGGTGTGCCTGCTGGGCCGCCGCCGTCCCGAAGCGGCGCTGGCCGTCGTGGGCCCGCTCGTCGCGATCCTCGCCAACACCTGGGTGCTCAAACCGCTCTTCGACCGCTGGAAAAGTACCTGGCTTGCCTACCCGAGCGGGCATACGGTCGCGCTGGTCGCGGTGCTGACCGTGCTCGTCCTGCTCGCCCGCCCCGGCGTCGCCACGGCCGTCATCGCCGTCGTGGGCGCCGTGGTGCTCGTCAGTGTCACGATCGGCATGATCGGACTGGGTTACCACTATCTGACCGACGTCGTGGGCGGCACGCTGTTCGCCATCGCGGCCGTGTGCGCGACCTGGGAGTCGCTCAGCTGGGCTGTACGGCGTCGCGCGCCAGCGCCGTCAGACGGCTGACGGCGCGAAGGTACTTCTTGCGGTAGCCGCCGTTCACCATCTCCTCGGTGAACAGCAGCGGCACCGGCTCCCCCGTGACCACCAGCGGAATCGCGCGGTCGTAGAGCCGGTCGGCGAAGGCGACCAGCCGCAGTCCGACGTTCTGGTCCGGCACCGGGTGGATGTCGCGCAGGTGCACGCGGCTCACGCCGTCGAGAAGCCTGCCGTAGCGCGACGGATGCAACCCGCCGAGGTGGTCGCACAGCGCGTCGAAATCGTCCACGGTGGACTCGGGACGCGCGGCGGCGGAGGCTTCCAGCTCCTCCGGGCTCGCGGGCGGCGGCGCGTCCGGCAGGCCGCGGTGACGGTAGTCCGGGCCGTCGACGCGGACGACGCCGAAGCGGGACGAAAGCGACTGGATCTCGCGCAGGAAGTCTTCGGCGGCGAAGCGGCCTTCGCCGAGTTTGTCCGGCAGGGTATTGGAAGTCGCCGCCACGTAGACCCCGGCATCGGTCAGCTCCCGCAGCAGCCGGGTCACGAGCATGGTGTCGCCGGGGTCGTCGAGTTCGAACTCGTCGATCGCCAGGAACCGGTGCTCCGAGAGCCGCCGCACCGCTTCGGCGAACCCGAGCGCGCCCACCAGGTGGGTGAGCTCCACGAAGGTGCCGTATGCCTTGGGCGACGGCGTTTCGTGCCAGGTCGAGGCGAGCAGGTGGGTCTTGCCGACACCGAACCCGCCGTCGAGGTAGAGCCCCATCGGCCCGGTCGGCGCGTCGTCCCCGCCGCCGAACAGCGCCCGCAGCTTCGACTTCGGTTTCCGGTTCGCGGCCTCGGTGACCCGTCGGGCGAACGCGCCGCAGCCGATCACGGCGGCGGCCTGGCTCGGCTCGTCCGGGTCGGGCACGTAGGTGGAGAACCGGACCGCGTCGAACCGGGGCGGCGGGACGAGCGCGGTGATCAGCTCGTCGGCGGACAGCTCCGGACGGCGATCGATCAAGCGGGCGGGCATTCGCCGAGAGTAACGGCACCGGTGGCGGCCGTTCACCCTCCCTGACCGGGCGTATCCCCCGCTCAGCGGGGTCGCCGCCCCCGTGCTGGGATAGGCCCGTGCAGCTTTTGTGGCCAACGACACCAGCGGACGCCGTCTCCGATGCCGACCTCGAACGGCTTTACGGCTATCCGGACGATCTGACCCGCCCGTGGGTCCAGGTCAACTTCGTCAGCTCCGCGGACGGCGCGGCGGCGGTCAACGAGCTGTCCGAAGGGCTCTCGCATCCGGCGGACAAACGGATCTTCCTGATGGGGCGGCTGCTTTCCGACGTGATCCTCGTCGGCGCGGGCACCGTCCGCGCCGAGGGGTACCGCGGCGCGCGGATCAACCCCGCACGCACCGCGCGCCGGGTCGCGCTCGGCTTGTCGGAGGTGCCGCCGATCGCGGTGGTGACCCGGTCCGGTGAACTCGATCCCGCCGGCCCGCTGTTCACCGACACCCAGGTGCCGCCGATCGTCGTCACCACCGAGAAGGCGCCCGAATCCCGCCGTGCCGCGCTGGAACGCGCGGGCGCCGACGTGCTCGTCGCGGGGACCGACGACGTCGATCTGCGTCACGCCCTCGCACTGCTGGGGAAACGGGGGCTGTACCGGATCGACTGCGAAGGCGGGCCGATGCTGTTCGGCGACTTGATCGCGGGCGACCTCGTCGACCAGTTGTGCCTGACCGTCGCTCCCCTGCTGGCCGGCGCGGGCGCGCGCCGGATCGCCTACGGCCGTCCCACCCCGGACCCGCGGCGGATGGACCTCGCGTCGGTGCTGTTCGAAGACGGTTTCACCATGCTGCGTTACCGCCGCCGGGAGGGCGGGTGAGCGACCCGGCGCCGGTTCCGGACAAGGAACTGGCGGAACGGGCCGTCGCCGGGGACCACGGTGCTTTCGACACCTTGGTACGACGGCATACGGCCAAGATGTACCGGGTGGCGCTGCGGATCACCGGCAGTGCCGCCGAGGCGGAGGACGTCGTCCAGGAGGCCTGGCTTTCCGCGTGGCGCGCGCTGCCCGGGTTCCGCCACGAGTCCGCGGTCTCGACCTGGCTGTACCGGGTGGCGACGAACGGCGCACTCGGCCAGGTCCGGCGACGGAAACCCACCGTGCCGCTCGACGAGGGCGACGCGGGCGTCGTGCCTGGTCCAGAGGGTCAGGTGGTGAGCGCCGAAGAGGTCGGCACGGTGCTGCGCGCGATCGCCGAACTCGACGTCGGCCAGCGGATCCCGCTGATTCTGCGAGAATTCGAAGGGCTGACCTACGAGGAGGTGGCCGAGGTCCTGGAGGTCAGCGTGCCCGCCTTGCGTGCCCGTCTGCATCGCGCCAGGGTGGCGCTGCTCGCGAAACTCCGCCGGGGACCGCTCGGTGAGAACCTCCGACCCGGGGAACGGTGATGAGCGAGGATCCGCGCGACGATCCCCGGTGGGCACAGGTGCGCGCCGAGGCGAGCCGTCCGGTACCCACCCCGCCCGGACTCGTCGAACGGGTGCTCCGCTCGGTCGGCGGCGCCCGCGGCAGGCATACCACCGCACCCCTCGACCTGCCTTCCGACGGCGGGAAGACCCAGGTTTCGGAGCGCGCGCTGGTGCTCATGACCAGGAGGCTCGCCGCCGAGATCGGCCGCGACCTCGGCGGGGTGCACATCTCGGCCGTCGCGCTCGAAGACGACGAGCTCCAGGTGCTGGTGACGGTCCGGTTCGGGGTGACGGCGTCGGCAGCGGAGCTGCTGCGGCACCGCCTCAGCGCGGCACTGAGCGGACAGCTCGGCTCGGCGGCACCCGGGATCAACGTCCACGTCGTCGACGTCCACCCGGACTGACGCCGCCGCGTCCACCGCGTCCAAGTACCCGCCGGTCCAAGTGTCCACAGTGGACAGACGGATCCCCGGGACTGATTACCCCATTCGGGGGACACCGCGTGAGGCCTCGGCATGCGCGCGTGTCCTGGTCGGTGAGAGCGTAGGGAACGCCGCGCGCGTATGCCGCGCGGCGCAGGGCGAGAAGGAGCGAACTTCATGGCGCAGCCGAGCGCGAGCAAGCCCGACACCGCTTTGGCGGGCGTCAGGGCTGGGTTGACCCTCAACGAGGAAGGAACCGCAGGCAAGACCACGATCTCGTCGGTGGTGGTGCAGAAGGTGGCAGGCCTCGCCACCCGTGAGGTGACCGGGATCCACGCGCTGGGCGGCGGGGTCTCGCGAGCCTTCGGCGCGATCCGTGAGCGCATCCCCGGCTCCGGCACGGTGACCACTTCCGGCGTCTCGGTCGAGGTCGGCGAGAAGCAGGCCGCGATCGATCTCGACGTCGTCGTCGAGTACGGCGCGCGCATCGTCGACGTCGCGCGGTCGGTGCGGCGCAACGTGATCGGCCAGGTCGAGCAGATCACCGGCCTCGACGTGATCGAGGTCAACATCGCGGTCAACGACATCCACCTGCCCGACGAGAACGGCGGCGAGACCGAGACCTCGCGGGTCGAATGATGAACGGCACCCAAACCGGCCTGCTCGCCGGCCTCATCCTCGGCCTCGCCGCGACCCAGGGCTTCACCGCGTTCCTGGTGACGCTGGCCGTCGGCGTCATCGGCCTCGTCCTCGGCCGGGTGCTCGACGGCGAACTCGACCTCGGCGACCTGTTCGGCCGGGGCCGCGACAAATGACCGTCCCGCCCGACCCCGCCGATCGCGGCAAGCTCACCATCGCGCCCGCCGTGGTCCGCAAGATCGCGCAGCACGCCGCGGACCAGGTCGACGGGACCACCTTCGCCGAGCGGCGGATCGCCGGGCTCGGGCTGGGAAGCCACGGCGCGAGCGCGAAGGTCGGCGGTGAGGGCAACGACGTCGACCTCGTGCTCGACGTCGCCTTGAAGTACCCGGCACCGGTGCGGCGGATCGTCGGCGATCTACGCGCCCGGGTCACCGAGGAGGTCGAACGGATCACCTCGTACCAGGTCCGCGACATCTCGGTGACGGTCTCCGCGCTTCTGCCCGACATCGCGCCCCGCGTCCGCTAGAAGGAGCACTGGCATGCGTTTGTTCGTCCGCCTGCTGTCCGCCCTGATCGGGCTGGCGCTGGCCGCCGCCGGTGTCCTGCTGGCGCTCGAAGTCGGCTGGGGCTGGTGGCGGCCGGGGCGAGGGCCGCTGTTCCTGCCTTGGGACGCTTGGCGCGACAGGCTCGCGGAGCTGACCTGGGGCGGGTCTTCGGTCCGGCTCGCCGCGATCGTCGCCGGGGTGGTGGGGCTGCTGCTGATACTGGCGGCGGCCTCCGCCGGGCGCCGCGCGATCCGGCTGACCGACCCGGCGAACGAGGTCAGCGTGACCACGTCGCCGCGTTCCCTTGCCCGGCTGGTGGGGGTGACCGTGCGGGCGCAGGACAATGTCGCCGGCGCGAAGGTCACCGCCAGCGCCAAGAAGATCCGCGTCCGCGCGATCAGCCGGATGGAGACCGAAGGGCAGCTGCGCCCGCGGCTGCTGGAGACGGTCTCCGGCCTGCTCGACGAAGTCCCACTGGTGCGGCGGCCGAAGGTGTCCGTCGTCGTCGACTCCCCGAAGGACCGCCGATGACCCGTTCGGTCTCCGCCAAGGCACTCGGCCGGTCCACCGGCACGGAACGGACCCTGACCGTCCTCATCGGACTCGTCGCGCTGCTCGGCGGGGTGGCGGTGCTCGTGCTCGGCGCCGGCTGGCTCGGCACCTACCGCGGCCGCCGTCCGCTGGCCGACCCCATCGCACTCGACTGGCTGTCGCAGAACGCGCTCGCCGCCCGCATCGGCGCGATCGTGCTCGGTGTACTGCTGCTGTGGCTGGGCCTGTGGTGGTTCTTCCGGTCGCTGCGCCCGGAAGGTCGTCCCGACCTGGAACTCGACGACGATCTGGTGGTGACCTCCTCGGCCATCTCCGAGGCCGTCCGCCTCGACGCCGAGACGATCGACGGGGTCGGGCGCGCCCGGGTCCGCGCGGTCGGTGACAGCGAGAACCCGGCACTGCGGATCACGCTCTGGCTGACCGAGGGCACCGACCTGAAACGGGTCTGGGAGCAGCTCGACCTCACGGTGCTGGCACGGGCGCGGGAATCGCTCGGGGTCGCCGTGCTGCCCACCGCCGTCCGGCTCGAACTCGACACGGCCGCACCACAACGGGTGCGCTGAACACGCCGATGGGGCAAGAATGGCCGTCATGTCGCTTCCCTTGACGCCGCCGATCAAGCCGATGCTCGCCAAACCGGCGAAGGCGATCCCCGATTCCGGCGGTCTGCTGTTCGAGCCGAAATGGGACGGGTTCCGCTGTCTCGTGTTCCGTGACGGCGACGAGCTGACCCTGCAGTCGCGGGCCGAGAAGCCACTCAACCGGTACTTCCCGGAGGTCGTCGAGCGGCTGAAGGCGACCCTGCCCGAGCAGATCGTGCTCGACGGCGAACTGGTGGTCGGCAAGGACGGGAAGCTGGACTTCGACGCGCTGACCGAGCGGATCCATCCGGCCGAAAGCCGGGTGACGCTGCTCGCGGAGCAGAACCCGGCCGAGTTCGTCGCGTTCGACCTGCTGGCGCTCGGCGACGAGTCCTATCTGGACGAACCGACGTCGCGGCGGCGGGAACGGCTGGAGAAACTGGCGTCGGACGGTATCCACCTGACCCCGGCCACTTCGGATCCGGCGATCGCCCGGCACTGGTTCGAGCTGTTCGAGGGCGCCGGGCTCGACGGCGTCATCGGCAAACCACTCGACGAGCCGTACCTCCCCGGCAAACGCGTGCTGCTGAAGTACAAGCACTCACGCACGGCCGATTGCGTGCTGGCGGGACTGCGCTGGCACGTCGACGGCGAGGCGGGCGAGATGGTCGGCTCGTTCCTGCTCGGGCTGTACGACGAGAACGGCGTGCTGCACCACCCCGGTGTCGTCGGGTCGTTCCCGGTCACCCGCCGGCGTGAACTGGCCGAGGAACTGGCACCGCTGATCACGGACGGGACCGGGCACCCCTGGCTGGGTGACGCCGTCCACGAAGGCCAGCGTGTCCCCGGCGGGATCACCCGATGGAAGTCCAAGGAAGCGCCGTGGGTGCCGCTGAAGCTCGAAAAGGTGGTCGAGGTCGGCTACGAGCACACGGAAGGTGGATATCCGTCGCGGTTCCGCCACACCGCGCAGTTCAAGCGCTGGCGCCCCGACCGCGAGCCGGACTCCTGCACCTACGCCCAGCTCGACGAGGTCGCCCGGTACGACCTGGACGCGGTGTTCCGGGGCGAGGTCAAACGCACCCGCTAACCGGGGCCTGACACGCCACCTGCGAAGCTCTGGCAAGAGCTTTGTCATGCCCGGAAAGTGAGGACCAGCCCGTGCGCCCCGCCAGCACCGTACGCCGCAGGCCACGGCTGATCCTGATGACGACCCTGGTCGCGGCCGCGGTCGCGGGCTGCACGGCCGGGCCGTCGGCGCGGCCGGCGGTGATCGACAACGACGGCAAACCCACCTCCGCCACCCCGCCGGCAGCACAGCAGGTGCCGCTGCCGCCACTGAACGAACCGCGGTCGCCCAGTATCAAATGGGAGGACTGCGACGAGGCGACCCGGCAGCGGCTGGGCCAGCCGTCCGTACCGGACACGCTGAAGTTCAGCTGCGGCAAGGTCCCGACCACGCTGGACGCGCCGGACCTGCCCGGCCGCGGGATCTCGCGGCTGTCGGTGGTCAAGGCCGGGGACGGGCCGATCCCGCTGGTCGTGGTCAACGACGTCGACGGTGAGCCTGGTTCGCTGTACGCCGCGCGGCTGGCCGCCGCGCTGCCACCGGAGTACCTGCGGAAGTTCTCGCTGGTCGGTGTCGACCGGCGCGGGACGGGCACGTCCGGAGCGGTGCAGTGCGTCCCGGCGGAAATCCGCACCGACCTGCTCGGCGGCGACCCGTCGGCCGCCGACCTCGAAGCCGTGGTCGACGCGGCGCGCAAAGCGGGCCAGCAATGCGCGATCGAACTGGACGACTCGCAGGTCGCGATGGACAGCTGGCGGACCGCGGGCGATCTCGAAGCACTCCGGGAACAGCTCGGCCTGGACCGGCTGCACGCGCTCGGCCGCGGTGACGGCTCGAAGGTCCTCGCCGAATACGCCGTGCGGTACCCCGCACAGGTCGGCCGGGTCATGCTCGACGGCCTGCCCGACCCGGCCCCCGACGCGGCCGCCATCCAGGAGTCCGTCGCCGCGAGCGCGCAGGCCACCCTCGACGCCTTCGGTGCCGACTGCATCGCCAAGGGCTGCCCGATCGGTGACGCCCGCGCGGCCGTGACCGCCGTCGCGGACCGGCTCCGCAACGCCCCCGCGACGACCGCCGACGGAGTGGAGATCACGCCGGGGATCGCGCTGTACGCTGTCTATTCCGGGCTGGCACAGCGCTCGCGCTGGGTGGAACTGGCCGAGGCACTCAAAACCGCCCAGACCGGCGACATCACGCCGCTGGCCGCGTTCGCCGACCCGGTACTGAAGGACACCCGGGCCCATCCGTCCCGGCTGGACGGCACGCTCGCGACCAAATGCAACGACAGCGCGACCCGGCTCTCGGCCGAAGAACTCACGCGCGTCACCACGACCCTGCGCGACAAGTACCCGCAGTTCGGCGTCCTCGCCGCGCAGCAACTGGCGTGGTGCAGCCCGTGGCCCGTGCGCCGCGAACCACTCCCGCCCGCCGGCGCCCCCGGTGCCCCGCCGATCCTCGTCGCCGGGACCGCGACCGACCCGGTCACCCCCGAACAGGGCACCGGCCGGGCCGCCGACCAGATGCCGAGCGCGGTCACGATCACCTGGCAGGGCGCCGGACACGGGGCACTGCCGCTGTCACCCTGCGTCACCGACGCGACGCGGGCATTTTTGATCGACGGGAAGATCCCTGTGGACGGGACCCTCTGCCCTGCCTGAGCTCTGCGCGGGCCTTCGCTCGTGTGTGCGGGCGCGGGTGTCAGCGCGGGGGTCAGCGCGGGTGTGTGCGGGTGTGTCAGCGCGGGTGTGTCATGAGGGGTCCCCATAGGACATTTTTCGTCCTATGGGGACCCCTCATGACATCACGTCGCGCAGGTCGCGCCCGCTCGTGGTGACGCGGGTACACGAGCGCTTTGGGTCGGGTCTCGTGAGTGTTTTGGGTCGTTCTAACGACCCAAAACACACACCACTCCCAGAACAAAAGACAAAAACCCCAGCCCCCCCGGCTCGCGACCAGCGGCACACGGCACCCCACGCCCCCCCCCCCCAAGAAGTGAATGT
>NZ_JBFBBY010000111.1:0-25525 GCF_040682875.1 Amycolatopsis sp. NPDC051071
GGCCAGATTAAGAGGCGGCTCGTCCAAGTACCTGAAGGCCCCCTTCCTTGCGCCTAGCGCAAGGAAGGGGGCCTTCAGGTACTTCCGAAAGACTCAAGCGACCTCGCTCAGCCGCCCCGCCTTGACGTCGTAGACGAACCCGCGCACGCTGTCCGTATGCGGAAGGAAGTCGCTGCGCCGCACACGCCGCACTGACCGGCGCACACTGTCCTCGACCTCGCGGAACGCCTCGACCGCCCAGGTCGGGCGCAGGCCGGTGGCCTCTTCGAGTTCGTCCTTGAAGTCGTCTTCGGTCACCATGGAGAGACCGCATTCGGTGTGCTGGACGATCAGCACCTCGCGCGTGCCCAGTTTCCGCTGGCTCAGTGCGAGCGAGCGGATCATGTCGTCGGTGACGACACCGCCGGCGTTGCGCAGGACATGGGACTCGCCCTGGAGCAAGCCGAAGATCTCGAACACACGGATACGGGCATCCATGCAGGTCAGAATCGCCACCTGGAGTGATGGCCTCGGGGACGAGCGGTCACCAGGAGTGACGTCGCCCAGCTCCTGGTTTCGCTTGAGAAGTACGTCAATGGAGGTCACATGTCCATTTGAGCGGACACGCTCGGTGAGAGCAACGCTTTACGGGCTACATCACGGCCCGAACCAGCGTTCTTCGACCGTTCGAGGCGGTGCCGACGTGCGGCCGACACGCAGTTCGGTGGCCAGGGTGATCACCTTCGGCCCGACCCGGTCGGCGGAGCTCAGCAGCAGTTTGCCCGCAGCCTTGCCCTTCTCGAGTACCGGCTGGTGAACCGTGGTGAGCCCGGAGCGCTCGGCCTCGGTGATGCCGTCGAAGCCGGTGACCGTCAGATCCTGCGGCACCCGCAGCCCACGGCGTTCGGCTTCGGCGAGTGCGCCGAGCGCGAGGATGTCCGAAGTGCAGATCACGGCGGTGACCTGCGGATACGCGTCGAGCAGCTGCCGTGCGGCCGAAGCGCCGTCGTCCACGGTGTGGTCGAAGCGTTCGACCACCGGCACCGTCGCCCAGTCGACACCGGCCGCGGAGAACGCGGCGGCCAGCGCCTCCAGTCGGATCCGCTGCACGTGGAAATGCGCGGCGCTCTGCCGCTGGATGGAGACGAAGTCGTCGTTGCGCTCGCGGGCGAGCCGCATGCACAGCACGCCGATCTGCCGGTGGCCCAGCGAGATGAGGTGCTGCGCCATGGCGGTGACCGCGGCAGCGTCGTCCGGGCCGACCCGGTCGACGCCGTCCACCCGCGGCTGATCGACGATCACCGTCGGCACCGGGCGCTCCAGCACGGCGCCGAGGTGGGGGTCGTCGTCGGGCACCGAATAAACGACGAATCCGTCGACGCCGGCGCGGTGCACGGCCGCGACGTCCTCGTTGCCGGGGCTCGCCGGGACCAGGTGCAGGCCGACGCCCGCGTCTTCGCAGGCCAGCGCCAGCCCTTCGAGTACGCCGACGGCGGCGGGATCACGGAAGGCGTAGGAGAGGTTCTCGGTGAGTAAAAGACCGACAGCGCCTGCCTTGCGCGTCCGCAGCGAACGGGCCACCGGGTCGGGGCCCGGGTAGCCGAGGCGGCGCGCTGTCTCGAGGACACGGCGGCGCAACTCAGGCGACAGCTGGTCAGGTCGGTTGTAGGCGTTGGAGACGGTGGTCCTCGACACACCGAGCTCTGCGGCCAACGACGCCAGTGTCGCCTGCCTCCTGGTGCGGATAGGACGGCCCATCCGCAAACCGTAACGGTTCAGAACGTTTTGCAGAAGCATCACCCGACGTGTGGCAGGTCTCGATTCAGAGTGACCCTGGGTACAGCTCATACCGATCGATAGGGGTGTGTCAGCCGTATGGGGTACAGTTGAATCTGACAACGGTTTCCATTACCCGGTCTCTGGAACAGTCGGCCCGGGCGCCCGCAGGAGTGTTGTAAATGAATTCCCGCCGTACCAAGAGTGTTTTCGCGGCCGTTTCGGCCTTGGCCGTCCTCGCCGTCGGCGCGACAGCCTGCGCGTCCAGCGACAAGGCGTCCACCGGCGCCGGCACCCAGAACGCGTCCGCCGCGAACCCGGGTGGTGGCGAGAAGATCAAGGTCGTCGCCTCCACCGACGTTTGGGGCAGCGTCGTGACCGCCGTCGGCGGCGACAAAGTCGAGGTCACGTCGATCATCCACGACCCCTCGGCCGACCCGCACTCCTACGAGACCACCGCGAGCGACGCCATCGCCGCGAAGAACGCGAAGCTGACGCTGTCCAACGGCGGCGGCTACGACGAGTTCTTCGCGAAGCTCGCCGACCAGGCCACCGGCGCGCAGAAACTGGTCGCCGTCGACATCGCCGCGACCGGCAACGAGAACGAGCACGTCTGGTACAGCCTGTCCGGCGTCGAGAAGATCGCCGACCAGGTCGCCGCGAAGCTCGGCGAGATCCAGCCCGCGTCGAAGGACGCCTTCACCGCCAACGCGACCGCGTTCAAGGGCAAGACCCAGGAACTGCTGAAGAAGGTCAGCGGGCTGGGCACTTCGGGCGCCAAGGTCATCTCGACCGAACCCGTCGCGCACTACCTGCTCGAAAGCGCGAAGCTCACCGATGCGACTCCGCATGCCTTCGCCGCAGCCGTCGAGGCGGAGCAGGACGTACCCGTCGCCGCGCTCAACGAGGTCAAGCAGCTGATCTCCGGTAAGCAGGTCAAGGTCCTGGTCAACAACGCGCAGACCACCACCCCGGTCACCCAGCAGGTCCTCGGCGACGCCAAGAGCGCCGGGATCGCGGTCGTCGACGTCACCGAAACGCTTCCCGCGGGTGTGACCGACTACATTGCATGGATGACCAAGGATGTGGACGCGCTGGCGGGAGCACTGAAGTAGTGACCTCCGTACCTGCCGAAGCGCGTCCCGCGGTCCGTGTCCGAGGCGCGAGCCTCGCGTTCGGAAACCGCACTTTGTGGTCCGGGCTCGACCTCGACGTCGAGCCCGGCGAGTTCCTGGCGATCCTCGGGCCGAACGGCTCCGGGAAGAGCAGCCTGCTCAAGGTGCTGCTCGGCCAGCAGGGCCTGCCCGAAGGCACGGTCGAGATCGCGGGACGGCGCCCCGGCGGGCAGAACCGGCGGATCGGTTACATCCCGCAGCAGCGCGCCCTCGACGAGGGCCTGACTATGCGCGGGGTGGACCTGGTCGGCCTCGGCCTGGACGGGCATCGGTGGGGGACCGGGCTCTTCGGGATCTCGAAACGACATCAGCTGGTGTCGCGCGCGATCGGCTCCGTCGGCGCCCAGGCGTACGCGAAGCGGCCGGTCGGACGGCTTTCCGGTGGTGAGCAGCAGCGGCTGCGGGTCGCCCAGTCGCTGGTCGGCGACCCCGACGTGCTGCTGTGCGACGAGCCGCTGCTGTCGCTCGACCTCGCCCACCAGCGCGCCGTATCCGAGCTGATCGACGAGCGACGGCGTTCGGCGAATACCGCCGTCCTGTTCGTCACCCACGAGATCAACCCGATCCTGTCTTATGTGGACAGGGTGCTCTACCTGGTGAACGGCCAGTTCCGGATCGGTAAGCCGGACGAGGTGATGAACTCCGAGACGCTGTCCGAGCTGTACGGCACGCGGATCGAGGTGCTCAAGGTCGGCGGCCAGATCCATGTCGCCGGAGCGCAGAGCGCGTTGTGCGAGGACGAACCCCACCACATCGACGAACAGGCTTCGTAACGGAAGTGGCAGCAGACGAAGTGTCAGCACGACGGATGGCGCGAACTCGCGCCCTGGCGACGCGATCGCGGTCGCGGGTTCTCGGATAAGCACTGTGGACAAGATGTTCGATTTCGCCCTGACCGGCGAACTTCTCGGTCTCGACTTCGTACAGACCGCACTGCTCGCGGCGGCCGTCCTCGGCCTGGTCGCCGGGGTGCTCGGCCCGCTGGTGGTCATGCGGCGGATGTCGTTCGCCGTGCACGGCACCGCCGAACTGGCCTTCACCGGCGCCGCGGGTGCGCTGCTGCTCGGCGTCGGCGTCGAACTGGGTGGTCTCGCGGGCGCGGTGATCGCGGCCCTGCTGATCGGGATCCTCGGTGGCCGCGAGTCCGAACGCGACTCCGTGATCGGCGTGATCCTCGCCTTCGGGCTCGGTATGGGCGTGCTGCTGCTGTCGTTCTACGAAGGCCGCAGCGCCAACAAGTTCGGCATCCTCGTCGGGCAGATCATCACCATCGACTCGACCAACCTGAACCTGCTCGTCGGCGCCTCGGTCGTCGTCTTGGTGGTACTCGCGGTGATCTACCGGCCGCTGCTGTTCGCCACGGTCGACCCCGCGGTCGCGACGGCACGCGGCGTCCCGGTCCGGCTGCTTTCGCTGATCTTCGCGGTCTTGGTCGGGATTTCGAGCGCGCTGGGCGTGCAGATCGTCGGGGCGCTGCTGGTGGTCTCGCTGATGGTGACCCCGGCCGCGGCGGCCGCGCGGGTCACCGCCAGCCCGTGGAAGGCGACCGTGCTGTCGATCGTGTTCGCGGAGATCGCCGCGCTCGGCGGGATCATCCTTTCGCTCGCGCCAGGGAAGCCGGTGAGCGCGTTCGTCACGACGATCTCGTTCGTGATCTACCTGGTGTGCCGTCTCATCGCCTGGCTGCGCGGACGCGGCTCGCGGGTCCGCGTCGAACCGACGACGCCGCGGCCCGCCGCCGTCCCGGGCTAGCGGATCGGATGCTCGGCGAGCGCCTTCTTGACCGCGCTGAGGAAACCTTCGTCGATGAAGGCGAGCTGGCCGCCGGCCACACTCCGCTCCACGGCTTCGAGGACCACGACGTTCGCGTTCACGAAAGCGTCGACGGCCTCGGCCTGTGACGTCTTCTGGGTGAAGTGCGCCAGCATCGTCAGGTTCGTGAACGCACCCGAGAGGTACCGCGAGGACGCCTTCGTGAACGAGTCGCCGTAGATCAGGATCTTCTCGTCGACGGTTCCGATCAGCGGGCTCGCGGTGCGGTAGACCGGCCTGTCGATGTCGCCGTTCGGCTCGCCCGCGCGATCGACGAGGCCGTCCGGGCGGAGGCTGTACAGCGTGTTCGTCTTCGTGCCTTGTTTGTTGATCAGCGGCGGCAGGTCGGCGGTCGCGTCATACTGACCCATGGGCACGCTCACCCAGGTCTGCGTGACACCCGGTTTGATCGCGTTCGCGATGGCGCGCGTCATCACCAGCGCACCCTCGTCGGCCCAGTGGGTGTCGTTCGGCGGGTAGATCGGCCGCTGCACCCGGCCCTCGGACGCACGCAGTTCGGGTCGCAGGTCGATCGCGCGGGCGTCCTTGATCATCCGGTGCCAGGTGCCTGCCTCGGCCGACCGGGAGCAGTCCTTGCCGGGGTAGGTGTCGGGCAGGAACTGCGGGACCATCGTCGACTTGTCCGGCGCGACGACGAGCTCGAACCGCCTGCCGGACTGCTCGACCGCACGCCGCAGCTCGTTGATCTTGGCGATGGTGTCGGGCAGCGGTCGCGACGGATCGCATTTCGCGTCGGCGTCGTAGCCGTAGTACAGCCAGCCGTCGCGCCCCTGGACGACCCGGCGGTAGCCGGACGCGGCGTTCGGCGTCGGGCCCTGAGTGGGCGCGGTCTTGGGCGGCGCGGGAACCGGCGGGGCCGGGATCGGGCCCGCTTGCTGTTGCGGCGGGGCTTGGTCGAGCGGCGCGTCCTCGCCGAAGAGGCCGCGGCTGATCGCGTCGGCGGCGGCGATCGCGCCCGGCCGGAACGACAGCTGGTCGATGGCCCAGGTGGGCATATCGGTGAAGAAACCCCAGCCCCGGTCGGCCCCCGGGAAGCCCGCGAGCTTGTGGTTCTCGATCTCGCCCGGCCGCACGCCGAACACCCACAGCAGGGCCGGGGTGGTGAAGAACAGCAGTGCGCTGATCAGCGCCGTCCGCTGCCTGCCGCCGTGGCGGGGACGGTGCAGCGCGTGCTCACGCGGAAGCCACGCCTCGTGAACGGCTGGCAGTTGCTGGGGTTCGGACGCCACCCCTCCACCGTAATCACCCCCGTGTCTCCCGCAGGTGAGAACGCCTCACTTCGCGACAAGTGCCTGGTCACGCCCCCTTGCCCCGCCCCGCCCTGCTCCCGGAGCGCGTTTAGCCCGCTAAAGGCGAGTGCCCCCCGGGAGCGCGTTTAGCCCGCTAAAGGCGAGTGCCCCGGGAGCGCGATTAGCCCGCTAAAGGCGAGTGCCTTCCCCGGAGCGCGTTTAGCCCGCTAAACGCAGGTCAGTGGAGCATGAGGAGGACCTGCAGTTCCCCGACCAGGAAGCCGATGGCCCCGCCGACCGCGATGAGTTTCCACTCGTCCTGCCGGAACGCCGGGCGCAGCAGGCCCTCGAATTCCAGCGGCGTCAGCCCGAGCATCCGCCGCTCGACGATCTTCGCGACGTCCATCGCCTCGGTCAGGTAGCCCTCGGCGTAGCGGATCGTCGGCGGCAGGTGCTCCAGCGCCTTCCGCGCGGCCGCCTGTTTGATCTCCCGCAGCCGCGCCCCGCCGACGGCCATCGCCACCATCGGTTTCGCGACGCTCGCCTGTTCGTCGACGGCCTGCGCCACCAGCCGTTCGACCAGCGCGTACAGCCGGTCCGACCGCGGCCCGCGCAGTACGGCGTCGAGCAGGTTCGGCACGGTCAGGATCTCGCTCGCGATCATCTCGCCGTACTGCCGCGCCACCTCGGCCCGTCGCCGCTGGAACTTGCCCTGCAGGATCACCCGGCCGACCCGCACCGGCTCGCGCGGCACGAAGATCAGCTTGATCGCCAGCCAGTCGGTGCACAGCCCGATGACGCCGCCGAAGATCGGCAGCACCCACGGTTCCTTCGTCAGCGCCCACACGAACGCCTGCACGACGCCGAGCCCGAAGCCGAAGTAGATCCCCGTCCGCGCGATGAACGCCATCTCCGGCCGCGACGTCTCGCGGATCAGCCGGACCAGCAGTTTCTTGTCCCTGGTGAGCCGCTGCACGGTCATATGCTGGAAGTCGAGCACCTCGTCGAGGTTCTCGGTCATCGCTTCCACGAATTCCCGCACCAGCCGCGGCGTCGACGCCTGGACCTGCTTGATCAGCAGCTCCTGCGCCATCGTCGGCATGACCTCCCAGAGCCGGGGATGGTGCTTTTCGAGCACTTCACGGGCGACCTCGTCGACAGCGCGCAGCAACGGCTGCTCGATCTCGCGCGTGATGATCGCCGGGTCGATCCGGCGGAAGACCTCTTTGACGTCCAACAGGTTCGACGTCAGCAGCTCGGTCGCGACGGCGGCCATCCGCCCGCCGTGTTTGGGCACCACGCCCTGCCAGCCGAGAAACGGTTTGATCCCGACGAACTCCAGCGGCTTGAACATCATCTCGATGGCGACGCGTTTGGTGACGTAGCCGATCAGCGCCGCGATGAACGGCATG
The DNA here is from genome assembly GCF_040682875.1 of Amycolatopsis sp. NPDC051071. Lineage (NCBI taxonomy): Bacteria > Bacillati > Actinomycetota > Actinomycetes > Pseudonocardiales > Pseudonocardiaceae > Amycolatopsis > Amycolatopsis sp. NPDC051071. The sequence continues at coordinate 7,405 of NZ_JBFBBY010000111.1, forward strand.
GTGACGTACACCGGCCAGTGCTCGCCGAGATCGGCGATGACGGCGTCCACTTGAGGCCCCTCCCGCGTCTTGCTAGAGGGAACCTAGCCGCTGCCCTCAATGGAGAAGCAGCAGGACCTGAAGTTCACCCACGAGCCCGCCGATCACCGCGCCGACCGCGATCAGCTTCCATTCGTCCTGCTGGAAGGCGGGTCGCAGGATCCCCTCGAACTCGAGCGGGGTCAGCTGCTGCATCTTCACGACGATCGTGTTGCGGACGTCGAGCGCGTCAGTGGCGTAACTCTCCACGTGTTTCACCGTTTCGGGGAGATACGCGATCGTCTTCTCGGCCGCGGCCTTCTTCATCTCCTGGTACTGCTTGCCGCCGACGGTCAGCGCCACCAACGGTTTCGCGATACTGGCCTGCGCGTCGATGGTCCGCTGCACCTCGCGGGTGATCATCGCGAACAGCTTGTCCGACTTCGGCCCGGTGAGCACGGCCTCCATCACGTTCCGCACGGTGAGGACCTCGTCCGCGATCAGCGCACCGTAGTCGCGGGCGACCGCCTGGCGGCGCTTCTGGAACATGCCCTGCCAGCTGAAGAACAGGAACCGGCGGGGCTCACGTGGGTAGAAGATCATCTTCAGCGCCAGCCAGTCCGTGACGAACCCCGTGACGAAACCGAAGATCGGCATGATCAACGGCTGTTTCGTCAGCGCCCACGCGACGAACTGGACCAGGCCGATGACGAAACCGAAGTAGATCCCGGACCGGGCGATGAAGCGGAGTTCCGGGGTCGCGACCTCCTTGATCAGGCGGCAGGTCAGCGATTTGTCCCGGACCATCGCGTTGATCAGCATCGCGTTGACGTCGAGGACCTCGTCGATGTTCGTCGACACCTCACGCATCAGCCGCGTGACGACCTTCGGCGCCTGCGCCCGGATCTGGTCGACCAGCATCCGCTGCGCCCGGGTCGGCAGCAGCTCCCACAGCCTGGGCTGGTACTGCTCCATCACCTCGCGGGTGACGTCCTCGACGGCCTTGAGGAGTGGCTCTTCCAGTTCCTTGACCACCTCGTCGGGGTCGAGCCGGGAGAAGATCTCCTGCGGGTCGACGAGGTTCTTGGTCAGCAGGTCGACGGCCGTGGTCGCCATCCGGCGGGAGTTGGCCGGGATGACCCCCTGCCAGCCGAGGAACGGTTTGATCCCGACGAACTCGAGTGGCCGGAACATCATCTCGATGGCGACGCGTTTGGTGAGGTAGCCGATCAGCGCGGCGATGAAGGGCATCGTGGCGTAGACGTGCCAGTGCTCCCCGATGTCGTCGAGGATCGCCGAGACGGTCAACCGGGCCTCCCCTGCTTACGACCTGTCAACAATGCAGGATGCCATGTGATCGGCCGGTCGCACGCCGAGTGCAGCCGTTTGGCGGTACTACCTGACGGGCCCCCGCTCATTAAGGTGTCCGCCATGGTCGCTCCTGAGAAGGCGGCGCCTCAGGCGCCCTCAGTGAAATCGTCCCAGTTCGCGGGCGCCGTCCGCGGCTACGACAAGCGTCAGGTCGACGAGCGGCTCGCCGAACTGTCGACCGAACTCAAGCAGGCCTCGCGCAACCGCGACGAGGCCGTGGCGACCGCCGGTGAGCTCACCAAGGCACTCGGCCACGCCCAGAAGGAACTGGACGAGACCAAGGCCGCGCTCGTGCGGATGAGCTCGAGCCCGTCCGGCGCCGGCGCGATGGCCGAGCGCGTCCGCATGATGATGCAGCTCGCCGAAGAGGAGATCGCCGACCTCAAGGCGGCCGCGAAAGCCGATGCCACCTCGACGCGTGCCGAAGCCGACAAGTACGCCCACGAGACCCAGCGCGCGAGCGAAAAGGCGGCCAAGGACGCGCAGGCCGAGCGCGAGAAGCTGCTCGCGGACGCCAAAGCCGAGATCGAGCGGCTGAACGCCGAGGCAGCGCAGAAGCGCAAGGAACTGGACATGGAAAGCGTCCGGACCCGCGCCGCCGCGGACAAGAAGGCCGAGGAGGCTTCGGCGGCCCGCCGCGCCGAGGCGGAGAAGGCGTCCGCGGACAAGATCGGGGAAGCCGACCGCGTGTCGGCGCGGAAGCGGTCCGAAGCCGAGCGGATCTCGGCGGAGAAGATCGCGAAGTCGGAGAAGTCTTCGGCGGAGGAGATCGCCGCGAAGCAGGAGCAGGTCGCGGAGGCCCTCACCGACGCGAAGACGCAGCGAGCCGAGGCTCAGCAGGCCCGGAAGCTCGCGCTGGAGCTGCGCTCGAAGGTCGCCGAACGGCTTTCCGCCACCGACGTCGCCGTCCAGGAAGCCATCAAGCTGCTGGCTCCCGCCCCCGAGTCCCCCGCCGATGCTCCCAAGGCGGCTGGAGCTGCTCCGAAGCCGGCTTCCGACAAGACCAACGGCCCCCGCCCTTCCTGACCACTCGCGGCGAGGAGCGCCGCGCCATATCCCAGGCCTCGCCGGCCGCGGCCCGTGGACTGTGGAGGTTGTGACGCCGATGCTCCTGGCCGAAGAACGCGCGGCGGTCTGCGAATACGCCCGCCGGATGACCACCGACGGTTTGGTGGTCGGCACCTCCGGCAACGTCTCGGCGCGGCAGGGCGACCTGGTCGCGGTCACTCCGACCGGAGTCGACTACGCCGGGCTCCGGCCGGACGACGTGCCGGTGGTCCGGCTGGACGGCGAGATCGTCGAGGGCTCGCTCAAACCGACCAGCGAACTCCCGATGCACCTCGCCGTGTACCGGAACGCCGCGGATCCGGACGGCAAGACGATCTCCGCGGTCGTGCACACGCATTCCGTGCACGCCACGGCCGTCTCCACCCTCGTCACCGAGGTCCCGCCGATCCACTACATGCTCGCCGCGATCGGCCCGACGGCCCGCGTCGCGTCTTACGCGACGTACGGCACCGAAGAGCTCGCCAAAGCCATGCTCAAGGCCTTGGAGAGCCGCCGAGGCTGCCTGCTGGCCAACCACGGCACGGTCACCTTCGGCGACAGCCTCGGCTCGGCGTACAGCCGGGCACAACAGCTCGAATGGGTTTGCCAGGTCTGGCTGACAGCGCGGGCGGCGGGAGCGCCGAACCTGCTCCCGCCCGCCGAGATCGAGCACGTCGTGGAAAAGCTCCGCGGCTACGGGCAGCGTTAGAAAACCCTGTCAGGAAGCAGCGGGCTCCGCGTCGAAGTCCATCTCGTCCACGGCGTGGACCGCGTCGAGGAGTTCGACGACGTTGGGATCGTCGACGGCCTCCTTGATGCACTGCCACAGCTGAAGGTTCGCCAGCGCCCACCGCGAGTAGGTCTCCGCGGCCTTCGGGTTGTAGAAGTAGTAGCCGCTGTCGTGGACATCGCGTTGCTCGCCGACGATCTTGTGCGCCAGTTCGCGCAGGCTCAGCCCGTTCTCCCGCAGATACCGGTGGGCGAGCACGACCGGCGTCACCGGCAGCGCCTTGAACAGCGTGTCGGCGTCGCTCAAGGCCTGCGCCTCCAGCGAGATATGCCGGCCGCGGGTGGCCATCTCGGCCTCGTCGATGATCTCGTCGATCCACCGGGCCACAGCGTCTTCGACACCGCATTCCCGCAGGAGGCCCATCCGGAGGTCTCGTCCGGCGGCCGCCGGGGAGTTCCGGAGCACGATGTAGTTGACGTCGTGCACCAGAGCCGCCACCTCGACGACGGTGCGATCAGCGCCGTTGTGTTCGGCGAACCCCGCGGCCTTGGCTCGGACGAAACTCACGTGGTGCCAGCCGTGGAACTGCAGCTTTTCCGCATACCGCCAGCAGAGCTGCCGGACGCGATGCTCGACGGCGTCGATGGTCTGGGAAGTAATTGTCGTCTTTAGCGCGCGCATACACCTCTCCTATCCCGCTTGCAGACGGGTGGAGTAAGGGTATGCGCCTTCGACGGCGGTGTGTAGTTAGATGCGCTGCGCCAGGTCCCCCAATCGGACCTCTACCGGAACGTGACGATGCCCGATTCCCGTCTTCGGGTCATAGGAAAGACTGGACTCGCTCACTGGGCGTGATTTCACCAAAAACGTCATAGTCCCTTCGGTGGCTTCAGGAATCCGATGGAACTCGTCCGCGTACATGACGCCTACCGATCCCGCCTGACACAGTGTGCTACGTCGTAACCGAACTGATGTGATCAATCCGGAAACCGGGTCGCGCAGGGTCGAGTAACGCTCGTGGACATAGTTGCCACGGAGAAGAGTGGTGCAGAAGTGGTATCTGTGGTTGTGCACGGAATCGGCGTACCCCTCACGCCAGTCCTCCGGTGCCTTGTACTCGTGGAGCCAGACCGAAAACGGGTCCGTCGGTGAGTCGAGCAGGCACCAGGCGAAATGGGTGGTGGTCTCGCGGGATCGTCCGAGTACCGCGCTCGCCTCGTCCGGGCTCAGCGAATCGATATGCCGCCGAAGATCCGTCCGCAGCTCGGCTCTCGACGTCCAGTCCCGGAAGATCTCGTCGACGATTTGCCAATGCTGCGCCAGCGGCAGATCCGTCGTACTGAGCAACGCGGACAGCCGGGTGAGAGGGGACAAGCGAGTGAGCAACTTCAGCTCCTCAATTTCTAGTACTCCGCTACGCCGGGAAGTCAGGGGTTCAACTCGGCGAGTGTGGTGAACTCCTTCCGGAAGGAGTGGAATTTCCCTTCCAGCTCAAGGAAGTTCTCTTCGGATAGGGGAGAGCCGGTGATCTTTTCGTACAGGGCGAGGAAATCCGCCCGGGTCGTCGTGGTGGAGATGCGGAAGTGCCGTCCGGAACGGGATTGGGACACGCGCAGGAACTCGGAGCGTTCCTTGTTGTACAGGAAGGAACCTTCGCTGAACCGCAGGGTTCGCGGATACAGCGTGGTCGCCCCGCGGATGTCGCTGTACAAGGTCACCCAGACGCTCTCGTCGAACACTTCGAGCCGGTCCAGTGGCGGGTCGGCGACGACGGTGATGTCCACCAGCGAGCATCGGCTGCGGGCCAGGAACAGCCCGACCAGGCCGATGCTGATCTCGTCGTTGAGCCGCGTCTGGATCGTCTCGTAGTCCATGCTCGCTTCTTCGCTGCGCAGGAGGTAACGCGCCCGGCCGCTGATGGCGCCCGCGTCGCGTGGGTCGGCGATGACCACGCGAAGCTCCCTTTCGGTGCGGGACAACAGTAACCGGGCCGCGGCATGCCTGCCGGAGAACCCGCGAAAGAAGTAGTGCCGGGTCACGTCGAGGTCTTCGGTCATGATCCGGTTGAACTTCGGATCCGGATCGCTCGTCGCCTCGAAGACGTGGGTGGGGAAGAATTCCTTGTTGAGCGAACGGTATTCGGCGCTGAGTGCTTCCAGCGCCTTACGGCTTTCCTCGATCACCGGGGTCACCATCGCGCGCTGTGACGCGGTGGCGGTGATCAAGGTCTGGCCGAAGCCGACCACCGCGGAGATCAGGGTGCCGGTGCCCAGTGAAGTGAGCAGCGTTTTACCGGCGCCGGGATCCATCATGCTGGAGATCCACAGGCTGAGGCCCGCGACGACGACCAGTACGGTGAGCAGAAGACTTGTCCTGGTCCAGAAGATCTCTTGCAGTGGGGTACGGCGGAGCCGGTCGGCTTCCGCGGGCACGGGGGTCACCTCCTTGATCGACACACGAACGGACGAACGCATTGCGTATCTGTTCGAGTGCGGGGAGTTACTCTACGCGCATCGTGACAATGTCGAAATAAGAAATTCGGGGGAAAGATACCAACAGCCGACGTGACGCTCGGCAATACTGGTTTCGCTTCCGGAGTTTCGCCTCGTTACGAAAAAACCGCTCACGGAGCGTGCGGCAGGATCCCTTCGTACCAGGCGGGACCGGGTTTCGCCGACGACAGGGTTTCGACGACGGCCGAAGACGGTGCGGTGTACACCGTCGGGAAGTCGATCTCGCCCCGCGCGGGGTCCAGCGTCCACGCGAGCCGCTCCTCTTCCAGTGGACTCTGCTGTATGAAAGGAAAGTGCGCGTCCGCACCATTCTTGTTGCCCCTCGGATCGAGCCGGATCCACCGGTCCGGACCACTGAGGTACACGGCGTTGAGGCCGTGCAGCACGCCGATCCGCTGGTAGCAGAAGCCTGCCGGAATGCCTTGGCGGCGAAGCAAAGCGGCCAGCAGGTGCGCCTTCGCATAGCAGAGACCGACTCGCTCCCGAAGGACGTCGGACGCCAGAAGGGTGACCCTGGAATCGGCGGCATCCACCGTATGGGCGATCTCGTCGCGCACGAAGTGAAACATCGAACGAATCACGTCGACTTCGGTGCCGCCGGTCGGTGACAGACTGTCAGCCGTTTCGCGGATCAGCGGATGATCGAGATCGATGACCGCGTCGGCGACGAGATAGTCGTCGAGACGCTCGGATTCGATCTTCAACGCGTTCCGTTCAGGACGGTGTCCACCACTTCTTCGAGGAATTTCGGACCGGCTTCGCCGCCGCGTAGCAGTAGCCGGAACCAGATCGCTCCCGCGAGCAAATCCATCACCACGACCGGATCGGCGCCAGGCCGTAGTTCACCCCTGGCGGCGGCGCGGTCGAAGATCGGCTCTTCGCGAGCCAACCGGTCGGCGAAGAAACCCCGTGACACCTCACCGAGTTCCGGGCGGCGGGGGCCGGCGGTGAGTGTCGCGGTGACGATCGGCGCCGTATGCGCGGAGGTCAGCAACCGGAAAATCTGCGTTGCCACAGCAAGAAGATCGCCACGCAGGCTGCCGGTGTCCGGGACGTCGAGAGTGAACAGTCCCGAATTACGCAGTGCCGCGGCCAGGAGTGCGTCCTTCGACGGCCACCACCGGTACAGCGTCGTCTTGTTGACGCCGGACCGGGAGGCGACGGCTTCGATGGCGAGCTTCTCGTAGCCGTGCTCGGCCAGTAGTTCGAGGGTGGCGGCGAAGATCGCCTCGGCCTTGCGGGGACCGTTCTGCGTGCTCACCAGGCAACAATACAACGCACCGTTGCGTTGCGCTGAAAGCGCGGGTACTTTACAACGCAACGGTGCGTTGCATTCAGGAGGTAATCCATGGTCCCCGTCGTCTTCGTCCACGGCATCCGGCTCAGCGGTGCCGCGTGGTCCGAGCACACGAGCCCTACCGCGAGAGCGGTCGACCTGCCGGGACACGGCAGCCGCCGGGGCGAACGATTCACCATGGACGACGCGGTGGACGCCGTCGTCGAGGGCATCGAGGAGCCCGCTCTGGTCGTCGGGCACTCGCTCGGCGGCTACGTCGCCATCGCCGCGGCCGCCCGGTATCCGGAGCGCGTCGCCGGGCTGCTCGTCGCGGACTCGACCTACCTCCCCGGCCGGACACTGGAGGCGCCGTTCCGCCTCGCGCATCGCCTCCTCATGCGGCTGCCTGATCACGGAGAACGGCTCAGCCGGTGGCAGTTCGAGAGTGTGCTGCCGCCCAAGCTCGCCAGAGCCGTGATCGACGGTGGCGTCGCGACCGAGGTGATCCCGGACGTCGCCGAGGCCTTCGCCGGCTTCGACGTGCTCGCGGAACTCGGTACCTACCCCGGCCCGACGTGGCTGATCAACGGCTCACGCGACCACTTCCGCCGCCACGAACACCGCTTCCTCGACGCTTGCGCCGACGGGCGGCTCATCACCGTGCCGAAGGCCGGGCACTACCTGCCGATGGTGCACGGCAAGGAATTCTCCCGGCTGGTGCTCGACGCGGCCCGCGGTCTGCCGGCTTCCCACGCGGGCATCCGGTAAATCAGAGGCGTCCGGCGGTGTACCTCGCTAAAGTGATCACCATGTGTTCCGTCATCCAGAACTGGCAGGCCTTTCGCGCCCGGTCGACGCGCTGACCCTGGTGCCGGCGGCTCTCGCCGACGTCAAGGTCCACGTCCACCGTTCGCCAAAGGATGACAAGGATCTTCACCATGCGCGTACTCTCGCGCCCCATTTTCGTCTTCGTTCACGGCGGCTCCAGTAACGCACGGGCCTGGGGCCCGTTGCAGAACGAACTGGCGCTGCTCGGTTACCGTTCGCACGCCGTCGACCTACCCGGCCACGGCGACCACGCGGACAGCCCGGCCGCCTACTACCGGCAACCCCAGGACCTCGCGGCACTGGCTGCCGCTCCGTCCCCGCTGCGCGGAGTCACGTTGCGGGACAACGTGAAGCACGTGATCGGCACCCTGCGGCGGCTTGCCGAGGGGGGACCGGTCGTCCTGGTCGGGAACAGTCTCGGAGGGCTGACGATCAGCGCCGTCGCCAACGCCGCGCCGGAACTGCTCGACCGGGTCGTCTACCTTTCCGCCCTCTGCCTCAGCGACCCGGCCATGCTCACCGAGCCGTGGGATGTGGTCGACGACAACCTGCTGGACGCACTGGCGGCGCGGATCACCGTGCCGGACGTGGATGAACCCGGGGTGGCCCGGCTGAACTGGCGTGGCGCCCACGGCGACCCGGCGTTGTTCGCCGAGTTGAAGGCCGCCATCATGGCCGACTCCACCGACCACCAGTTCCGGCTGTTGCTGGACTCCCTGGATCCGGACGAGACCTACGCGGTCCTCGAACCGGGGGCGTTGGTCCAGGCCGACGGCTGGGGGCGTGTCCCGCACACCTACGTCCGGCTCGCCTCGGATCGCAGTATCACCCCGGCGGTCCAGGACTACATGATTCGCAAGGCCGACGAGCTGACTCCGCACAACCCGTTCGAGGTGCACACCCTGGCCTCGTCGCACGTCGGCTACTTCAGCAGGCCACGGGTCTTCGCCGACTTGCTGACCGGTCTCGGCTGAGCCAGTGCCTTGAGCGCCCCCGCCGCCGGTTCGGCGACGGGGGCGTTCGGGGCTACCTCAGGCCGGGGCCCGAAGGCTGATGATCTCCTGTTCCAGCGCCTCACGCAGTGAGTCGTGCCGAGCGCTCAAGGCATGTTCCGCGATACGCCAGCGATCCGCCGGGTAGAGCCAGACCGGCCGTCCGACGAGGTTCGCCGGCTCCCAGTCGTAGCGTGGCCAGATGTGCGCGTGCAGGAATGGGTCCGTGTTACCGAGGATCTCCAGGTTGACGCGACGGAAGCCGGGGTATCGTCGTGCACAGACTTTCTCGACCGCTTCGGCGAGCACCTCCATGTCTGCCAGGAACTCCAGCCGCCGCGTCTTCGGCAGGTCGGTCAGCCTGCCGACATCGGGGGTATCGGTCAGCAGGACGCAGTAGCCCGGCAGGAACTGGGTGTCGCCGATCACCGCGAATCCCGCGTCCAGTCGTCGAAGCACCGTCGGGTTATCGCCGCGCAGCGCCGAGCCAACGCGATCCCGTTGCCAGTCATCGGTCATGAGTCAAGCTAGCCGACGGGGAGAAGTGTGCCTTCGGCGTTGGTGAACTGAGTCGCCAGCCGGACCGGTCCCGGATACGGGGCCAGGACGATCGACGCGAAGGGCGTCGCCACCGACGAATTACCCGAGTAGTTGGTCTGCAGATACACGCTGACATGTACGTTCCGGTCGGCCGGGATCTCGAAGGTGACGGAGCCCCACGAGACCACGTATTGCCTTCCGTCGATACTCGCGAGAGGCGCGAAGACCTTCGCGTGGTGGTGGAGCGAGATGTCGATGGTGAGCAGGCGGCGCGGACCGTCGTGGTTGTCGACGTAGGGGATCACGCCCGGCTGAGTGGCCAGATCGGTCAACCTGTCCTCCTAGAACTGGTAGTAGAGGAACGGGCTGAACGTTCCGGTCGCGATCAGGATGGCCGCGTAGATCAGCCCCACGGTCATCACGCCGATCCGCAGCGCGTTCGCCGGGCGGCTCCGCGACGACTCCAGCAGCGGCCCGGTCACCGGATGCGACGGCAGGAACACGATCACCAGCGCACACAGCAGGATGATCAGCCGCTGGTTCGTCACGGCGCCTTCGACGACGTCGCTGAGGCCGGTGAAGTCCGGCAGCAGCATGTGCCCGATCATGCCGAGCGCGTGCGACAGATCCTTGGCACGGAAGAACACCCAGCCGAAGATCACGAGCAGGAGCGTCAGCGCGCGGCGGCCGACGCGGGCGGCCTGCGACTTCGGGTTGACGTCGTAGCCGAAAGCACGTTCCACGATCAGCAGGGCGCCGTGGTAGATGCCCCAGATCAGGAACGTCCACTGCGCGCCGTGCCAGAACCCGGTCAGCACGAACACGATGCACAGGTTCCGGTACGTATGCCCGGCGCCGGTGCGGTTGCCGCCCAGTGGGATGTAGACGTAGTCGCGGAACCAGCGCGACAGCGACATGTGCCAGCGCCGCCAGAACTCGGTGATGGTCACCGACGAGTACGGCCGCGCGAAGTTCTCGGGTAGCCGGAAGCCGAGCATGCGGCCAAGCCCGATCGCCATGTCGGAGTAGCCGGAGAAGTCGAAGAACAGCTGAAGGGTGTAGCCGATCGCGCCGAGCCAGGCGATCGCGAACGTCATTTGATCCGGCGGGGTGTTGAAGCAGGCGTCCACCATCGGGCTGAGCGAGTCCGCGATGATCGTCTTCTTGCACAGCCCCAGCGCGAAGCGCGGGAAACCGGCGGCGATGTCGTCGAGCCGGTGCGACCGCTTCTGCGGCAGCTGGTCGGCGATCTCCCGGTACCGCACGATCGGCCCGGCGACCAGCTGCGGGAACATCGCGATGTACGCGGCGAACGACACCGGGTTACGCAGTGCGCGGCGTTCCCCGCGGTAGATGTCGACCACGTACGAGATGTGGTGGAACGTGTAGAACGAGATGCCGATCGGGATGACCAGGTCGGCCACCGGGAAGCCGCCGCCGAACCAATGCGTCACGGCCGCGATCTGCTGCGTCGCGAAGCCCGCGTACTTCCAGATCAGCAGCATGCCGACGTTGAGCCCGATGACGCCGAGCAGGATCCGCTTGCGCCGCGTGTTCTGCATGTCCCACGCGTTCGGCTCCAGCGCGGGTCCGGCCAGGAAGTTGACCACCATGCAGCCGATCAGCACCAGCGTGTACGGCCCGGCGCCGGTGGCGTAGAAGATCAGGCTGCCGACCGCGACGATGCCGTTCCGCCAGCTGCGCGGGCACACCAGCACGGCGAGCAGTACCGCCGGCATGAAGTACCACAGGAACAGCGGCGAAATGAACGACATCGGTGCGGGGTCCCCCAGGGCGGTTACGCGTTATCCGCTGGTGACCTTAGCCTGAGGACCCCGCGCCGTGTCGACGAAGTGCGGGGTCAGACACGTCCCGCGACACGGCGGCGGCGTGCCACCTCGGCCAGCAGCACACCGGCCGCCACCGACGCGTTGAGCGATTCGACACCGGCCGCCATCGGGATCGACACGGTCGCGTCGCAGGTCTCCTTGACCAGCCGGGAAAGCCCGCGGCCCTCCGAGCCGAGCACGATGACCAGCGGGTCCGCCGCGACGTTCAGTGCGTCGATGTCGACCGAGCCGTCCGCGTCGAGGCCGACGACCATCATGCCGTCTTCCTTCCACGCCTTCAGCTGACGCGTGAGGTTGGTCGCGACGGCGATGGGCAGTTTGGCGGCGGTGCCGGCCGACGTCCGCCACGCCACCGCGGTCATCCCCGCGCTGCGCCGCTCCGGCAGGAGGACGCCGTGTGCGCCGAACGCGGCGGCCGAGCGGATCACCGCGCCGAGGTTACGCGGGTCGGTGACGCCGTCGAGCGCGACGAACAGCGGCGTGTTGCCGGAGTCCTTCGCCGCGGTCATCAGGTCGCCGGGGTGCGCGTACTCGAACGGCGGGACCTGCAGGCCGAGGCCCTGGTGCATGGCCCGGTTGGTCTTGCGGTCGAGTTCCTCGCGCGGGATCTCCAGTATCGAGATGCCCTTGTCGCCGGCGAGCCGGACGGCCTCGTTGACGCGGTCGTCGATCTCGATGTTCACCGCGACGTACAGCGCGGTGGCCGGCACGTCGGCGCGCAGCGCTTCGACCACCGGGTTGCGCCCGGCGATCAGTTCCGGCTTGTCGGCCTTCTTCTGCCGGGCCTGTTCCTTGCGGTCACGCGCGTTGGCGACGCGGTACGCCTTGTGCCCAGGCCGGTCTTCGGCCCTGGGGGTCGGGCCCTTGCCTTCCAGGCCCTTCCGGCGCTGGCCGCCGGAACCGACGACCTGACCCTTCTTCGTGCCGGGCTTGCGAATAGCGCCCTGGCGCCGGGAGTTGCCTGCCATCAGTGAGAATCCTTGAGCTAGAAACCGAGTAAGTGTCAGACTTCCTTGACGGTCCACTGTGGACCGTTCGGGGTGTCTTCCACCACGATGCCCGCCTGTTGGAGGCGGTCACGCGCGGCGTCCGCACGGGCGAAGTCCTTCTCGGCGCGGGCCTGCTGACGTTCGGTGAGCAGCCCTTCCACGAGTTCGGACAGCGCCTGCCGGGTGGGCGTTTCGTTGCCGCCCGCCTCGGACCAGCGCGCGGAGAGCGGGTCGAGGCCGAGCACGTCGGTCATCGCGCGCACGGAGGCGGCGAATGCGAGTGCCTTGGAATTGTCGGCCTCGTCGAGGGCGGCGTTACCGTCGCGGACCGTGTTGTGCAGCACTGCGAACGCCTGCGGGGTGGCCAGGTCGTCGTCGAGCGCGGTGGCGAAGTCCTTCGGGACCTCGCCGAGGTGGACGGCGCCGACGATGCCGGCAGTACGCCGCAGGAACTGCTCGATCCTCCGGTAGCCCTGCGCGGCTTCACCGAGTGCTCCGTCGGAGTACTCGATCGTCGACCGGTAATGCGGCTGGACCAGGTAGTACCGCAGTTCGGGCGCCCGGTAGTCCCGCAGCATCTGCGGGATCGACACGGTGTTGCCCAGCGACTTCGACATCTTCTCGCCGGACATGGTCACCCACGCGTTGTGCAGCCAGTACCGCGCGAATCCGTCGCCGGCGGCGGTGGACTGCGCGCGCTCGTTTTCGTGGTGCGGGAAGACCAGGTCGACGCCGCCGCCGTGGATGTCGAACTCCGGGCCGAGGTACGCCGTCGCCATCGCCGAGCATTCGAGGTGCCAGCCGGGACGGCCTTCACCCCACGGCGTCGGCCATGACGGCTCGCCCGGCTTCGCGGCCTTCCACAGCGTGAAGTCGCGCGGGTCGCGTTTGCCCTCGCCGAGGCTCTCGCCCTGCTGGACCTCGTCGAGCTTCTGTCCGGACAGCTCGCCGTAGCCGTCGAACGCCTTGACCGAGAAGTACACGTCGCCGCCCGAGGCGTACGCGTTCCCGCCGTCGATCAGCCGCTGCATCAGTTCGATCATCTGCGTGACGTGCCCTGTCGCCCGAGGGGCGATCGACGGCGGCAGGCAGCCCAGCGACTCGTACGCCGATTCGAAGGCGCGCTCGTGCGTGGCCGCCCACTCCCACCAGGGACGATCCGCTTCGGCGGCCTTGGTGAGGATCTTGTCGTCGATGTCGGTGACGTTGCGGACCATCAGCACGTCGTGTCCACTGTGGACGAGCCAGCGGCGCAGGACGTCGTAGTTCAGCGCACCGCGGACGTGGCCGATATGGGGAACGCCCTGCACGGTGGCACCACACACGTACATGGACGCCGTTCCGCTACGGGCGGGGTGGAATTCCCGCACGCTCCGGGTCGCGGTGTCATAGAGGTGTAGTGCCACCCTAAAAGGGTACGGGGTCCGCGTGAGCGGCGTCGCAGTGACCGCGTTACAGCACGTTATGGGCACGCAGGGCGCTGAGGAGAGCGTCCGGCCGCTCGGTCGTCGGCAGCGGCTCTACCAGCGCGAACGCGCAGCCGATCTCGCGCGCGGCGCCGTCGGCCTCGTCGCTGTCGCCGATCATGAGCGTTTCCGCCGGGTCGACGTCGAGCTGCTCGACGGCGTGCCGGAAGATTTCCGGCTCCGGCTTCACGGCCCCGACCTCGAAGGACAGGATGAACTCGTCGACGAAGGCGTCCCAGCCCCGTCGGCTGAAGGCGGGCCGGATGTCGAAGGCGATGTTGCTCAGCACCCCGATCCGGACGCCCTTGCCCGCGACGCCCTTGAGGACGGCCTCGGTGTCCGGGTACGGCGTCCACTGGGTGGGATCGATCAGCCGGGTGTAGAGCGCGACGGCCTGGTCGGCGTGTGGGACGCCGGACTGCTTGAGGACCTCGAGGTACACCTTGCGGTGCAGTGCCGGGTCGCGGTCGCGGTTGTGCCAGGCGTGCAGGTGCTCCTCGTCGAGGTCGACGACCTGGCCGACCGGCGCCGTCATCCGGCGCATCAGCTCGGTCTGGGCCTCGAGGTCGAGGTTTTCCCCGTCGTGATCGGTGAGGTCGGCGAGCCAGGTCTCATCCTGCTCGAGCCGGAAAACCGTGCCGGAGAAGTCGAACAACACAGCGCGATAGGTCACGACCCCCACATTAGCCACGATCGTGGGACTCCGGCCTCTTCCCGTGTGTCAGGAAAGGGTCTTTCAGGACACATTCTGTCCTGAAAGACCCTTTCCTGACACGTCAGGCCGCGTTGCCGGTGATCTTGGTGGGCGTGATCCGCACCAGGACCCGGACGACCTCCGGGGGCTCCTCCGGGTAGTCCTTGCCGAGGTACTTGTGCGAAAGCTCGTTAATCAGCTCGCGGCCGCCCTCGTCGGTCATCTCCACGGTCCCGCGGATCTCGACGTAGTCGTACGGGTTCTCCGTGTCGAAGACCGAGACGGACACCCGCGGGTCCCTGGCCATGTTCCGCTCCTTGAGACGGCCGCGGACGGTCGCGAAGATCACCGTGTCGCCGTCCCGCTTCGCCCACAGCACGGACGTCTGCGCGGAGCCGTCGGCGTTGATGGTCGCGAGGACCGGGAAGTTGTTGCCGTCGAGAAGCTTCTTGGTCTCATCGTTGAAAGTCACACCCATGGCGAGAGCCTAATCAACGAACGTTCCCGGCGATCCTGTCCACGTGCAGCCGGACGATCACCCGCTCGACCTCCGGGCCCTCCGCGGGCGGGTCCTGGCCGAGGTACTTGTGGCTCAGCGTCTTCGGCAACGTCTTTCCCGGATCGGGGGTGATCGTGACCGTGCCGCGCAGTTGCGTGTGCCGGTACGGGTTCTCCGCGTCGGTGATCGACACGCTCGCACGGGCGTCGCGGCGGAGGTTCCGGACCTTCAGCCGGTCTTCGGTGGCGCTGAAGATCAGATCGCCGTCGTCGAGGCCCACCCAGATGACCGAGGTCTGCGGGCCGCCGTCGGCGTCCAGCGTGGCCACGGTCGCGAAGTTCTTGCCGTCCACCAGTTCGCGGACCGGTTCGGGAAGTGTGACTGCCATGACTGGCCGAACCGGCCTTCGGCGCCGCCTATTCCTGCGACGGCAGGAGAAGCGCGGTCGCGAACGCGGCGATGCCCTCGCCGCGGCCGGTCAGGCCGAGTCCGTCGGTGGTCGTCCCGGAGACGCTGACCGGCCCTCCGACGGCCTCGCTCAGCACCTTCTGCGCCTCGTCGCGGCGCTTCCCGACCCGCGGCGCGTTGCCGACGATCTGGACGGTCGCGTTCCCCACGGTCCAGCCGTCCGCCTCGACCAGACGCCGCGCCTCGGCGAGGAACTCGACGCCGTGTTTGCCGGCCCATCGCGGATCGCCGGTGCCGAACACCGCCCCGAGATCGCCGAGCCCGGCCGCGGACAGCAGCGCGTCGCACAGCGCGTGGGCGGCGACGTCGCCGTCGGAATGCCCCGCGCAGCCGTCGACACCGGGCCAGAGGAGACCGGCGATCCAGCATTCGCGGCCGGCTTCGATGGGGTGGACGTCGACGCCGTTCCCGATCCTCACAGGGTTTCCTCTTCTCTTCGCGGGTTTGCGCGCGGCCGCGATCGCGTCGCCAGGAGGCTCTTCGGCCCGAGTTCGGTGGAGCGGCCCGAGTGGATCACAAGGCCCGTTCCCCTTTCCCGGCACGAGCGATCGCCTCGGCCAGTTTCAGTTCGAACGAGTTGGTGACGCGCATCGCGTCGGGATGTCCGGCGACGGTGTGCGCGCCGTCAAAAGACGGCTTGTCGACATACGAGAGAAAAGTCTCACGAGTGAAGCCGAGCGGGGTCTGCGCCGTACGCAGGTGCGCGCGGTCTTCGGTCCCTGTGATCACTTTCGCCACGTCAGTCACCTTCACGGTGTCCGCCATCGGCAGTACCGGGACCACGAAAGGCGAACCCGCACGGACCGTGTCCGCGACGGTACGGATTGTGTCCGCCGGGGTGAAGGCGCGCAATGCGTCGTGCACGAGGAGAACGGGATTTCCGGCGATCTCTTTTTCGACGGTGTCGAAAGCGTGCTTGACCGAGGGGCCGGGTACTATCCGGCAACGCTCCGGGAAGTCGATCAGCGCGGCCGAAAACAACTGAGCACACCGCTCGGGGGCCACCACGACCACCAGATCGAGATCCGGCAGAGCGAGCAGCCCCCGCACGGTGTGCGTGAGTAGAGCTTCACCATTGACCGGCGCGAGAGCGAGCTCCGCGTCGGAGGCATGGTGATGAACGGCAGTGACGAACACGATTGTGCTCATATGGACAGTGCTCATATGTGCGCGATCGTAGAGGAATCCCGCGCAGCCTCACCTGGCGTGGGACACCCGCTGGTTCAGACTGCCGCGGTTTCCAGAACTTCGTCGAGGAGGACTTCAGCCTTGTCCTCGTCGGTGCCCTCCGCGAGCGCCAGCTCGCTGACCAGAATTTGCCGCGCCTTCGCCAGCATGCGCTTCTCACCGGCTGAAAGTCCGCGGTCCTTCTCACGTCGCCAGAGGTCGCGCACCACTTCGGCCACCTTGTTCACATCGCCGGAGGCGAGCTTCTCGAGGTTGGCCTTGTACCGACGAGACCAGTTAGTGGGCTCTTCGGTGTGCGGAGCACGCAGAACGTCGAAAACCTTGTCCAGTCCTTCTTGCCCGACGACATCACGAACGCCGACGATCTCGGCGTTGTCAGCGGGCACGCGAACCGTAAGATCCCCTTGCGCGACTTTGAGGACGAGGTACTTCTTCTCCTCGCCCTTGATCACGCGGGTTTCGATGGCTTCGATGAGTGCGGCACCGTGGTGCGGGTAGACGACGGTCTCTCCGACCTTGAAAACCATGTGTCCTCTGCCCCTTTCGCTGAATTCATCTTAGCACGTGCCGACGAGGCCCACCTAGCGGCCTGCGATCGTCGTCGCAGGTCAGCGGCCTGACGGTGGTCCGCCCGGGGGTTGACAAACCCAATTCGCCCATGCTCATGCAGGTGAGAAGCGAACGGTTTGGAAATCCTTTGTGGACGGTTGATCTTGGGCACGTCACCGCATTGGTGGGGTGGCAACACGCACCGGGTTCTCCGGTCGCGAAGCCGCCCGGCTAGTCTTCGCGGTGAAGAGGCCGTGACAGGGAAGGACTCCGATCGTGAGGCTGCAGAATCGTCGCGTGTCCGGCGCAGGCGTGCTGGCGCTCGGCGCCGCGCTCGTGCTCGCCGGCTGCGGTGCTGGTCAGATCACCCAGACCGACTCGCAGCAGCCCGCGGTCAACGGGACGTACGCACAGGCGAAGGACCTGGTGCTGCGGAACGTCGCGCTCCAGTTCCCGGCCGAGGGCCAGGCGTACACCGCCGGTTCCGCCGTGCCGCTGTCGCTGACCATCGTGAACCAGGGCAAGCAGGACGACGAGCTCGTCTCGGTCTCCACCGACGCCGCCAAGGAAGCCAAGATCTCCGGCTCCAAGATCGTCGTCGCGACCCACGCGCTCGTGGTCGGTGACTCCGACGCGGCCGAGTCGACCAAGGAGGTCGCCCCGACGAGCGCGCCTTCGTCGGCGCCCGCTTCTTCGGGTGCTCCGTCGTCCTCGAGTGCTCCGTCGTCCTCGGGTGCCCCGTCTTCTTCCGGTGCCCCGTCGTCCAGCGTCGCCGGGACGGTCACGCCGTCCGTGGGTCCGGAGTCGTCCGCTTCGCCGGACCAGGTGGGCAAGGCCACGATCGTCCTGCAGGACCTGAAGCAGCCGCTGTGGCCGGGTCAGACGATCAAGGTCACCTTCGTCTTCAAGAACTCCGGTTCGGTCACCCTCGACCTGCCGGTCGCGGCGCCGTCGCATCCGGGCAGCCGTGAGCCTGCTCCCGAGAAGGAAGCCAAGGCCGGCGGCCACTGAGTCTCCAGCAGTACTACTACATGAAGGCCCCCTTCCTTGCGCCTAGCGCAAGGAAGGAGGCCTTCATGTACTTGACAGGAACCTCAGCGGCA
>NZ_JBFBBY010000112.1:0-25463 GCF_040682875.1 Amycolatopsis sp. NPDC051071
GTTTCGGAAGTCCTTCGGGGTCTCGACGGCCCAGCTTCCCGCTGGACGTACGGCCGAAAGGCCCGAGTACAACCCGGTACGAGGACCTTCCGGCCACACGCCCAGCGGAAACCTGGATCCGCCGGTACCCACGAAGGACTTCCGAAACCAACCACTTAGCCGACCGCGACCGGCTCCTTGGGAAGGTCGCGAAGCTTCCGAAGCGGGGAGAAGACCACCCAGAGAAGAGCCGCGGTCTCGCCTGCCACGGCAACCCACAGCGTGGCCCGGATCCCGATCGTCTCGCCGAGGACACCGCCGAGCAGCCCGCCCAGTGGCAGCATCCCCCAGACGACGAACCGCACACTCGCGTTCATCCGGCCGAGCAGCCGGTCCGGGCAGACGGCCTGCCGGTAGGAGACCTGCGCGACGTTGTAGACGATGATCCCGAACCCGGCGATCATCGTGGCCACCGGGAACAGGAGTATCCGCCAGCCCGGCGCGGCCAGCGGGAGCAGCAGGTAGAACGGCCAGGTCAGCACGGGAACGAGCCAGATCGACCTGGCCTGCCCGATCCGCCGGGTGATGGCGTTGGCGAAGATCGCGCCCGTGATCCCGCCGACGCCGCCGATCGCGAGCACGACGCCGACCGCCGCGGGGGACAGGCCAAGATCCCGGTTCAGG
This sequence comes from Amycolatopsis sp. NPDC051071, assembly GCF_040682875.1. NCBI lineage: Bacteria > Bacillati > Actinomycetota > Actinomycetes > Pseudonocardiales > Pseudonocardiaceae > Amycolatopsis > Amycolatopsis sp. NPDC051071. Next base: position 664 of record NZ_JBFBBY010000112.1, read on the forward strand.
AACAGGATCTGCACGGCGGTGAAGGCGCCGTTGGCCAGGTTGGCCGTCGCGGTACAGGCGACGATCGAGCGCAACGCGTTGTCGGTGAACACGAACCGCAGTCCCTCGACGATCTGGGGAAGCAGCTTCGCGTCTTCGTGCCGCTCGGGCTCCGGTTCGACGGTGCGGATCCGCAGCAGGCACAGCGCGGAGGTGAGGAAACCGAGCCCGGTGGTGAGCACGGCGTTGGCCGCGCCCACCAGCTGCACCAGCCCGCCACCGATCCCCGGCCCGGCCAGGAAGGCCACGGACTGGCTGGCCTGGAGCTTCGCGTTGCCTTCGAGGAGATGCTCGCGGCCGACCAGTGACGGCAGATACGACTGGTAGGCGATGTCGAAGAACACCGTCGCGGTGCCGACGAGCACGGCGACCACGAGGAGCTGCGTCAGCGAAAGCGCCCCGGCCCACCAGGCGATCGGGATGCTGAGCAGTAGCGCGGCGCGGACGAAGTCTGCCCGCAGCATCAGCGCGCGCCGCCGCATCCGGTCCACCCATACGCCAGCGGGCAGTCCGATGATCAGGAACGCGATGGTCTCGGCCGCGGTCAGCAGCCCCATCTGGAGCGGTGTCGCGGCCAGTACGGTGGCCGCGAGCAGTGGAATCACCGTGTGCCCCGCGAACGCGCCCAGCTGGCTGGCGGTGTCGCCCGCCAAGAGCCGCCGGAAGTCCGCGTGGAAGAACAAGGAGTCTTTGCGCACCGCGCCACCCTTCCGTGAGTGATTGGAAAGTGTCAATCACTTTCGCTCTAAGCTGTCGTGGTGCCCACACCACGACGTGTCGCCACCGAGGCCGAGGCCGCCGCCATGGCCTCCGGAATAAGGCTGCGCATCATGCGGTTGACTTATTCCGAGGCGCTCACCAACAAGGAACTCGCGGACCGGCTCGGCCGCGACCCGGCGACGACGTTGCACCACGTGCGCCGTCTCGTCGACACGGGCTTCCTCGAGGCGCTCCCGCCGAGACGTGGCACGCGCGGCGCGAAAGAAATTCCGTATCGCTCGACGGGGTTGTCCTGGCATCTTGATTCCAGCGACAGGGGGATCGATCAGGCGATCTTCGAGGCGTATCTGGCCGAAATCGCCGAAACCGGGTTCGACGACGTACACCAGACGAGGCTGGTCGTGCAGGTTCCGGACGAGCAGATCACCGAGCTCGAAGACAGGATCAACGAGCTCCTCGAGGAATTCCTCGCCCGCCCGGTTGATACGAACGCGAAGCGCACAGCGATCTACCTGTCGAGGTATCCCAGTAACTAATGAATTCGGTCCCGCCGCCGAAACGTGGGACCATGGAGGCACGATGACGGAACTGACACACAACGATCTGAACGGCAAGGACCCTTCGACCGGCGAACTGGAGCTCGAGGACCGCGCCTCGCTCCGCCGGGTAGCGGGCCTGTCCACCGAACTCGCGGATGTCACCGAGGTCGAATACCGGCAGCTGCGCCTGGAGCGCGTCGTTCTGGTCGGTGTGTGGGCTGAGGGCAGCGCCCTCCAGTCCGAGGCCTCACTCGCCGAACTCGCCCGGTTGGCCGAAACGGCTGGCTCCGAGGTGCTGGAAGGCCTGGTGCAGCGGCGGATCCGGCCGGATCCCGCCACCTACATCGGCTCGGGCAAGGTCAAGGAACTGCGTGACATCGTGACGGCCACCGGTGCCGACACGGTGATCTGCGACGGTGAACTCTCGCCGAGCCAGCTGCGTCAGCTGGAGGAGAAGGTCAAGGTGAAGGTCATCGACCGCACCGCCTTGATCCTCGACATCTTCGCGCAGCACGCCCGCTCCAAGGAGGGCAAGGCGCAGGTCGAGCTGGCCCAGCTGCAGTACCTGATCCCGCGGCTTCGCGGGTGGGGTGCGGCGCTGTCCCGGCAGGCCGGTGGCCGCGCCGGTGGCGCCAACGGTGGGGTGGGCCTGCGTGGTCCCGGTGAGACGAAGCTCGAAACCGACCGGCGGCGGATCAGCAAGCGCGTGTCGAAGCTGCGCCGTGAGATCGCCGCGATGGACACCATCCGCGAGACCAAACGTGGTCGCCGGGTGGCCAACGAGGTGCCGAGCGTCGCGATCGTCGGCTACACCAACGCCGGCAAGTCGAGCCTGCTCAACGCGTTGACCGGCGCTGGGGTGCTGGTCGAGGACGCGTTGTTCGCCACGCTGGATCCGACGACCCGGCGGGCACAGACCGCCGACGGCCGCACCTACACGCTGACCGACACCGTCGGTTTCGTGCGGCACCTGCCGCACCAGCTGGTGGACGCGTTCCGGTCGACGCTGGAGGAGGCGGCGAGCGCCGACCTGCTCGTGCACGTCGTCGACGGTGCGGACCCGACCCCGGAGGAACAGGTCAACGCGGTACGCGAAGTGCTCGCCGAGATCACGAAGGGCCGCTCCGAACCGCTCCCGCCGGAGCTGCTGGTGATCAACAAGGCCGACGCCGCCGACGAGGTGTCGCTGGCCCGGTTGCGGCACCAGATGGCCGGTTCGGTGCACGTGTCGGCGCGGACCGGCGCCGGGATCCCGGAGCTGGCCGAAGTGATCGCCGACCGGCTGCCGAGGCCGGAGGTCCTGGTCGAGGCGCTGATCCCGTACTCGCGAGGCGAGCTCGTCTCCCGCGCCCACGCCGACGGCGAGGTGCTGGAAGAGGAGCACGTCGAGACCGGTACCCGGCTGCTCGTCCGAGCCCGGCCGGATCTGGCCGCCGCTTTGGGTGAATTCCAGACGGACGGCTCGGCCCTGTAGGCCACGGCTCTCAAGTACATGAAGGCCCCCTTGCTTGCGCTAGGCGCAAGTAAGGGGGCCTTCATGTACTTGGGCTGAGCTTTCACGGACTTCGCACCGAACTGCGCGCCCTGCCAGACGTCTCCGTAGTGTGGGGCTTCAGGGGTTCCACGGTACGGAGGTGGATGTGCGGGGGCTTTTCGCGGCCGTGGTCGTCTTGGGGGCGTTCGCCGGCGGGGCCGTTCCCGCCGCGGCACAGGAGGTTCCGGCGCCGCAGCCGGTGTGCACGAACCGCGATTCCCGGCTCAGTGAGCTGTCCGGTCTGGTGTCGGACGGCGAGCACCTGTACGCCCTCAACGACGGAGGTACCAAGACGCAGGTCTTCGTGCTCGGCCGCGACTGTAAAGTCCAGAAGGTCATCTCCGCCGCGACGGATCCGTACGACGCCGAAGATCTCGCCCGTACCGCGGACGGCACCTTGTGGCTTTCCGACACCGGCGACAACCGCAAGCAGCGCGACACGGTCGCCCTCATTTCGCTGACCCCGCAAGGGAAGGCGGCGGTGCACCGGCTCACCTACCCCGACGGGCAGCACGACGTCGAAGCGCTGATCATGGACCGTTCCGGCACGCCGTATCTGATCACCAAGGACGTTTTCGGCGACGCGAAGGTCTACCGGCCGACAGGGCCACTCGCCAGTCCCGGCCCGACCCCGCTGGAGAGCGTGGGGTCGCTGCCGTTCAAGGAGACGACGACGCCGGGCGGACCGGTCGGGTCGATCGGCTCGGTGACGGTGACCGGGGCGGCGTCGATGGCCGACGGGTCGGTGGTCGCGTTGCGCACCTACACCGACGCCTATCTCTACGCCGTCACCGACGGAGACCTGGCGGGCGCGCTGAAGCGGGAACCGGTGCGCGTGCCGTTGCCGAACGAGAAGCAGGGGGAGGCGCTCGCCTTCGACCCGGACGGGACCTTGCTGTCCGGTGGGGAGGGTGTCGGGGAGCAGATCCGCGCGGTGAAGGGCGCGGCGGGGCTCGCCGTCGCGGCGGCCGAATCCGAGGGCGGCACGCCGGGCGGGACGTCCGCGGCCGGTGGCGAGGGCCAGGGATCCGGCTTCCCGTACGTGCAGGTCGGTATCGCCGCGATCGTGCTGATCGGCGGTTTCCTCGTGGTCGGCAGGCTCCGCAAACGACGCGCTTGATCGAAAGCCGAAGCGTCGCCGAGTCTGACCCGATCGCGGGATCCCGGCGTGCTCCGGCTCCGGACTACAGCCTGCGGAGAACGGCGACGACCTTGCCGAGGATCGTGGCGTCGTCACCCGGGATGGGCTCGTACGCCTCGTTGTGCGGCATCAGCCAGATGTGGCCGTCCTTGCGCTTGAACGTCTTGACCGTGGCCTCGCCGTCGATCATCGCCGCGACGATCTCGCCGGGGTCGGCGGTCGGCTGCTGGCGCACGACAACCCAGTCGCCGTCGGTGATGGCGGCGCCGACCATCGAGTCACCGGTGACGCTGAGCAGGAACAGCTCGCCTTCACCGACGATCTCCCGCGGTAGCGGGAAGACGTCCTCGATCGCCTGCTCGGCCAGCACCGGCCCACCGGCGGCGATCCGGCCGACGAGCGGCACGTACGCGGCCTTCGGCATCGACTGCTGCTGCTCGATGTCGACGTTCATCGGGTTGTCGTCGGTCGCGGCCAGCACCCCCACCGCACGCGGGCGGTTCGGGTCGCGTCGCAGATAACCCTTGCGCTGCAGGGCCTGCAACTGGTGCGACACCGACGAAGTGGAGGTCAGCCCGACCGCCTCGCCGATCTCACGCACACTCGGCGGGTAGCCGAACCGGCTCACCCACAGCTTGATCACGTCGAGCACCTGCTGCTGCCGCACGGTCAGGGTCTCGTCCACCTCGAAGACCTCGGGCAAAGCGCGCACCTTGCCCGAGCCCCTAGGCGCGTTCCCCGCCTTGCTCGCCTTAGCCACCGTATCGCTCCTTCATCTCCTGCGTCGCCTCCCAGTACGTCCGGTCGCCCGGACCGACTTCGCGTGTCTTCGCCGGTGGCGGACGGTCTCCCGTCCACGGCACCGGCGGCGCCCGCCCAGCAGACGCCCTGGTCAACGACGTTAGCCCGACAGGACCCCGATTTCAAACATCTGTTCGATGGACACGCCGTGTCGCTCGATTTTTGTCGGTGGTTGGTGGTACACATTCGCACGGGCGTTCGATAGAACGCTTGTTCGATGTTGATCGCCGGGCCGGTCCCGGTGCTGGACCTGAGTGATGCAGGACTGCGAGGAGGTTCCGATGTCGATTCTGGCCGATCGAGGACTGGTGCGACCCAGTTCCCCCGGGCCCGTTCCGGCAGGGGTGACCCGGCCCGTGCGGGTGACGAGGGGCAGGCGGGCCGAGCCGCTGCGCCCGCCGACCAGGGCGAGGGTCGTGGCCGGCCGTCGTCCCGGCGTCGCCACCGCCGCCCCGGCGTGCCCGGCGCCCCGGCGGCTCCCGCTCCGGTGGCCGTCACTTGTCGGGATGGCCTTGCTCGTCGCCGCGTTCGTCACCGGATTGGGTTTGTTCTTGGCAGGTGTTCCGGGAGCCGCGGTGCCCGAACGGACAGCCATCGTGTCCGTTTCCGAGGGGGAGACGCTGTCGGATCTCGCCGCACGATTCGCGCCGGGCAGCGACACCGGCGCGGTCGTCGCCAAGATCAAGGAGCTCAACTCCCTGCAAGACGCCGTTATCGTGCCGGGACTGCCGCTCACGGTCCCGGTCGCGGCCCAGGTCGCGGACGGGGGGAGGTGACCTTGAAGGCAGCTCTCACCCGCCGTGGGTGATGTCCTCTTTCGTGTCTGATCGACCCGGCCGTCGCGCTTGCGTGCGTCCGACCTGCGATCTAATCTCCACCGCTATATGTAGTAGTTACATGGCTGTAGTTGGTCCATAGCTTGGGGTAGACTCGGTACCAGTTGTCCACAGCTGGCCGGTGTTCACCCACCGGATGTCCACAGATCGATCCACAGGTCGGTCTTTCCCGCCGTTGCGTGGCGGTGGAGCGGACGTCCACTCGGGACCGGCCGGCGCGGAGGGGAAGGTGATCGGCGGATGAGGTGCCCGTTCTGCCGGCATGCGGACTCTCGGGTCGTCGACTCCCGAGAGGTGGATGAGGGTCAAGCGATCCGGCGGAGGCGCTCATGCGCCGCTTGCGGCCGGCGCTTCACCACTTCGGAGACGATGGTGCTCGCCGTCGTCAAGCGATCCGGTGTCACCGAGCAGTTCAGCCGGGACAAGGTTGTCCGGGGGGTGCGCCGCGCCTGCCAAGGCAGGCCGGTCGACGACGACGCGCTGCAGCAGCTCGCGCAGCGGGTCGAGGAGTCGATCCGGTCGGCGGGGCTGGCAGAGATTCCGAGTCACGAGGTCGGCCTGGCGATCCTGGGGCCCCTCCGTGAACTCGATGGCGTCGCCTACCTCCGGTTCGCCAGTGTCTACCGCTCCTTCTCCTCGGTCGAGGACTTCGAGAAGGAGATCTCGGACCTTCGTGAGGCCATGGCTGCCGCACCGGACGAGAGCGATCAAGACGCGAAAGACGGCTGATGCCGCCTCCCGCGTGGGAGTGAGGGAAGAGCCATGACCGAGACCGTGGGAGCAGGCAACCCGGCGACAACGCGGACGAGTGGGAAGAAGAAGCCGGGCGGGCTCACCGTGCGCCGCGTCTTCACCACCGAGGGCGTCCACCCCTACGACCAGGTCACCTGGGAGCAGCGGGACGTCGTGATGACGAACTGGCGCGACGGCACGGTCAACTTCGAGCAGCGCGGTGTCGAATTCCCCGAATCCTGGTCGGTCAACGCGACGAATATCGTCACCAGCAAGTACTTCCGCGGCGCCGTGGGTTCGCCCCAGCGCGAGCAGAGCCTCAAACAGCTGATCGACCGCGTCGTGCGCTCGTATGTCGACGCCGGCCGCGAACACGGCTACTTCACGAACCCCGCCGACGCCGAGATCTTCGAGCACGAGCTCACCTGGATGCTGCTGCACCAGGTGTTCAGCTTCAACTCGCCGGTGTGGTTCAACGTCGGCACCACTTCGAAGCAGCAAGTCTCCGCGTGTCAGCCCTATGACGCGCTGGTCGACACTCCCGGCGGCGCGGTTCCGATCGGACGCGTCGTCGAGCTGAACGCGGTGGGCGCCAAGGTCTATGACGCGCACGGCCTGACCAGGGTCGTCGCCACCAAGTCGAACGGGGTCAAGGAAGTCCTTCGCCTCACGACGAAGTCCGGTCACCGTCTCGACGTGACCGCCGATCACCTCGTCTGGCGTTCGACCGGGAGCGGTGGTTCCTTCGTGCCCGCCGGTGAACTCCGTGCCGGAGACACTCTCGAATGGCACCGGCGCGAAGCTTTCGGTGAGAACCAGATCAACGAGCAGGACGTTGCCGAATCCGCACTCGCGGGCTGGTTGCGATCAGCTGGTTTCGTCGGCCAGTACGAAGGGACCGGCCGCTCGCTGACGATCGAGGCCATGACGGTCACCGACGCCGAACTCGCGTGGGTGCGGCGTGCTCTCGACCAGGTCTTTCCCGACGTCCAGCGGCACGAACGGAAGGTCGAGACGCAGGATCCGGCGCTGGACTGCCGTCGTACCCGTCTTTACGGGACCGAGCTGGAAGCCTTCGTGAGCGACTGGGGCCTGCGTGCGCGCGGCGCCGACAGGACAGTCCCCGAGGAGCTGAACACCGCGCCGCTGCCTGTGGTCGCCGCCTACCTTCGCAGCATTTTCCAGGCCGAGGGCTACCTATCCGAACGCGAGCGGTCGACGCTGGTCGGGCTCGACATGATCGGTGAAGAACTGATCCGCGGACTCCAGCACCTGCTGTCGAGGTTCGGCATCTTCGCGCGGGTCGGCCGCGAGGACGAGAAGCGGGACAACCGGCACGACCTGTGGGGACTCCGCATCCAGAACGCGGGTGACCGCCGGATCTTCGCCGACGCCATCGGTTTCCTCGACCCGGTCAAGGCCGCGAAACTCGAGGCGTCTTTCGAGAAACCAGGGCGTCCCGCGCTGGAGACCGAACGACTGCGGATCGCGAGCGTCGAAAGCCGCGGTGAGATGCCGGTCTACGACATTCAGACGGAGTCCGGCGAGTACCTGTCCGGCAACCTCCGGGTCCACAACTGTTTCATCCTCGCCGTCGACGACACCATGGAGTCGATCCTCAACTGGTACCGCGAGGAGGGTTTGATCTTCAAGGGCGGTTCCGGTGCCGGCCTGAACCTCTCCCGCATCCGGTCTTCGCGTGAGTTGCTGTCCTCCGGCGGCACCGCGTCCGGCCCGGTCTCCTTCATGCGTGGTGCCGACGCGTCCGCGGGCACCATCAAGTCCGGCGGCGCCACCCGGCGTGCGGCGAAGATGGTCGTACTCGACGTCGACCACCCCGACGTCGAAGAGTTCGTGCGGACCAAGGCCCGCGAAGAGGAGAAAATCAAGGTCCTCCGCGACGCCGGATTCGACATGGACCTCTCCGGCTCCGACATCACCTCCGTCCAGTACCAGAACGCGAACAACTCGGTGCGCGTCTCGGACGAGTTCATGCAGGCCGTCGAGACGCGGGGCGAGTTCGGCCTGCGGGCCCGGATGACCGGCGAGGTCCTCGACCGCGTCGACGCCAAGAAACTGTTCCGCACCATCGCGCAGGCCGCGTGGGAGTGCGCGGATCCCGGCCTGCAGTACGACGGCACGATCAACGACTGGCACACCTGCCCCGAATCGGGCCGGATCACCGCGTCCAACCCGTGCTCGGAGTACATGCACCTGGACAACTCCAGCTGCAACCTGGCGTCGCTGAACCTGCTCAAATTCGCCACCGCGGACGGCGGGTTCGACGCGCCGCTCTTCGCGAAGGCCGTCGAGCTGGTCATCACCGCGATGGACATCTCGATCTGCTTCGCCGATTTTCCGACCGAGGCGATCGGCGACACCACCCGCAAGTTCCGTCAGCTGGGTATCGGCTACGCGAACCTGGGCGCACTGCTGATGGCGCTCGGGCACGCGTACGACTCCGAAGGCGGCCGCGCACTCGCCGCCGCGATCACGTCGCTGATGACCGGTGTCTCGTACCGGCGCTCCGCCGAACTCGCCGCGGTCGTCGGACCGTACGAGGGTTACGCGCGCAACGCCGAGGCGCACCAGCGGGTCATGCGCAAGCACGCCGCGGCCAACGAACTGGTACGGACCTACCACGCGAACGACGCCGCGGTCCGCGCGCTCGCCGCCCAGGAATGGAAGCGCGGCATCGAGGTCGGCGAGGTGAGCGGCTGGCGCAACGCGCAGGCCTCGGTACTCGCGCCCACTGGCTGCCTGACCGCGGACACCCTGGTCACCACCGACCGTGGGATGGCCAGGCTCTCCGAACTCGGTGATCTGTACGGGGATCGCTGGCAGGACGTCGATTTCACCGTCTCCACCGATGAAGGCCCGCGCCGGGCCACGAAATTCTTCGTCAATGGCGAGGAGCCGACCCGCCGGATCGAGACCAAGGGCGGATACCGGATCCAGGGCACTCTCGCCCACCGGGTCAAGGTCGTGGAGCCGGAGACCGGTTCGTGGGTCTGGAAACGGCTCGCCGACATCCGGTCGGGTGACCTGGTGCCGCTGCAAATGGGTGGTTTGGTCGGCGATCCCCGGCGGGTGCCGCTGCCGGTGCTCGACCAGGCTTACTACACGGGCGACCACGATATCCGGGTCCCGGACGAGGTCACCGCCGATCTCGCGGAACTGGTGGGGTACTTCGAAGGTGACGGCAGCCTGTACGCGAAGGGCATCCGGCTTTGTGTGGCCGACACCGATCTCGACGTCGTCGACCGGTTGCGAATCCTGAGCAAGGGGCTCTTCGATCTCGAACCGGTGGTCCGGCAATGCCAGGGCTACCAGGAGGTGACCCTTCAGTCCGTCCGGCTTGCCGGCTGGTGGCAGGCGGCTGGATTCGCGAAGGAACTCCCCGGTTCCGACCACGTGGGCAAGGGATGGACCCCCCGGGTTCCCGCGAGTATCCGGGAGACCAACGATCCCGAGGTCTACGCCGCCTTTCTGCGCGGGGTCTTCGAGGCGGACGGGACTGTACTCGAAGGAGTTCCGAGCGTTTCCACCTCTTCCGAACTTTTCGGTGAGGATCTCCGAAGCTTGCTGCTGGCCTTGGGCATGGTGACCACGACCCGCCGGACAACCAGTAAGTCCGGCAGTCCGATGCTGCAGATCCGGCTACGCGATGTCGACCACGCGATGATCTTCGACGAGGTCGTCGGTTTCCTCGGTGAGCGCAAGGCACGGTTACTGGTGGGCGTGGAGCCGGACGGGTCGGCCAAGGGTGATCGAGTGCGGCTCTGCTCCGAGACCTTCGATCCCCGGTCGGGCCGGGCGCTCAAGTATCTCTTCGAGGTCGTCGAGTCCAATGACGACGGTGGTGTTCAACCGACCTATGACCTGTCGGTTCCTGACAACGTCACCTACGTCGCCAATGGCTTCGTCAGTCACAACACCATCGGTTTCATGATGGACTGTGACACGACCGGGATCGAGCCGGACTTCTCGCTGGTCAAGTTCAAGAAACTGGTCGGCGGTGGTTCGATGCAGATCGTCAACCAGACCGTGCCGCGTGCGCTGACCGCGCTGGGCTACCAGGAGGAGCAGGTCGAGGCGGTCGTCGAGTACATCGCCCAGCACGGCCACGTCGTCGACGCCCCCGGCCTGCGCCAGGAGCATTACGAGGTGTTCGACTGCGCGGTGGGGGAGCGGTCCATCGCGCCGATGGGGCACGTCCGCATGATGGCCGCGGTGCAGCCGTTCCTGTCCGGAGCGATCTCGAAGACGGTCAACATGCCGGAGTCGGCGACCGTCGAGGAGGTCGAGGACATCTACTTCCAGGGCTGGAAGTACGGCCTCAAGGCGCTCGCGATCTACCGTGACAACTGCAAGGTCGGCCAGCCGCTGTCCACCGGCAAGAAGGAGAAGGCCGAAAAGGTCGTCGAGTACCGGCCGGTCCGCAAACGCCTGCCGAAGAAACGGCCGAGCCAGACGGTTTCGTTCACCGTCGGCGGCGCCGAGGGCTACCTGCATGCCGGCTCCTACCCGGACGACGGGCTCGGCGAGATCTTCGTGAAGCTCGGCAAGCAGGGTTCGACCCTCTCGGGCGTGATGGACGCGTTCTCGATGTCGATCTCCGTCGGCCTGCAGCACGGGATCCCGCTGGAGTTCTACGTTTCGAAGTTCTCGAACCTGCGTTTCGAGCCCGCCGGGATGACCGACGACCCGGACATCCGGATCGCCACGAGCGTCATGGACTACCTGTTCCGCAGGCTGGCACTGGACTACCTGCCCTACGAGAAGCGCTCGCAGCTCGGCATCTTCACCGCCGACGAGCGTTCGGCTCAGGTCGAAGCGACTTACGGCGCCATTCCCGCCTCGGAGCCGGACAACGTCGACATCGACGCGCTTCGGTCCACTGTGGACTCATCGGCCGCGGACCCGGCCAAGCGGCAGGCGCATTCGACGGCGGAACTGGTGGAGCTGAACCTCGGCACCGCCTCGGACGCGCCGCTCTGCATGACCTGCGGTACCAAGATGCGGCCCGCCGGTTCCTGCTACGCCTGTGAAGGGTGCGGAGCCACCTCCGGCTGCAGCTGAGCTCCGAAAGTGTCATGAAAGGGTCTTTCAGGACAGTAATCGTCCTGAAAGACCCTTTCCTGACACCGGAAGCGTGAGCCTCACCGCGCCAGGTCGAGGACGAGAGTGGCCGTCGCCAGCGCGAGGAAAGCGGCGGGGAACGCGATGTTGTAGAGGACGCGGGCACGCACGTGGGTGATGACGGCGCCGACGTAGAACAGCACGAGCCCGATGGCCGCCGCGGTTCCGAGGAGAGGCACCCAGAGCAGGCCGATCAGCAGTCCCGCGGCCCCGGCCGCTTTCAGTGAGGCCAACGGTGGGACCCAGGACGCCGGGACGCCGACCTCGGCGGAGTTCTTGAGGACGGACGGGACACGGGCGAAGTCGGCGATGGCGATCCCGGCGTTGATCACGATCGTCACGATGGCCACGGTGACATAGAGAGAGAACATGCCCTCTGGACGAGGCCCGCTGCCGAGAAGTGACAGACGCCGGGGCCGCGAACTCGTTGGTGCTGTCTTCACAGGAATGTGCGAAAATCGCACCACACTGGTGGTCATCGAGGAATTACGCTGCGGCGCGCTGACCCATCCGGTACTGCGGCATGCCTTGGAACTCGAGTGGATCAAGGTGCACCGGCTCGACACGTTCGAGGAACTCGGCTGTTTTGTGAACTGGGCGGAAGGATCGGCGAGCGGGATCGAGGCGAGGCCAGTGTTTTCGCTGTTGCCGAACTGCGGGAGGTAACGGCCATTACCGATGACCAGGCGGCGATCCGGGTAGCCCGCAAGTATGGTCTTGATGTTCACGGCACCGTCTGGCTCCTGGCGCGGGCCTGCGGGGACGGAAACTGACCGAGGTGGTCGCGGGGAAACGTATCGACTCGGTCCAGGCCACGGGAATGCGGCTGCCGTGCACCGGAGCCGAGTTTTCCACGTGGGCACGCGCTCGCGATTTGCTGTGAGTGGCTGAAACGTGACGGCGATCAGCCACGCCAGCGTTCGAGTACGGCGTCGATGGCGGGATGGATCCGGTCGCGGGCGGCCTGCCGTTCCACGCCGGCCATGAGGAGGTCGTCGTAGTCGGTGTCCAGATGCCGGATCGAGGCGACGACGGCGAGGAACACCGCCTGCTCGGCCAGTGCCCGTCCGGCGGCGGACCGGCCGACCCGGCCGCTGCCGCGCAGGCCGGCGTGTTCGGCGATGGCCCGCGCCCGTTCCGGCGGGCAGCCGGGGAACAGTTCGGTGATCGCGGTGAAGAACCGGGCGGTGAATTCGACGTCTTCGTGGGCGCGCCGCTCGCGATCGCGTCCGCGGCGGCGTTCGCGGACGTCTTCGTCGGCGAGGCACTGTTCCTCGGCACTGAGCAGCGCCGCCTCTTCGACCAGGATGCCTTGCCGCTCCTGACGTTTCCGGGACCGGTTGAAGCGCGTGACGACGGCGGAAAGCCGGCTCGCCTTCTTCGCCCGGCGGGTCAGGGCGACATTGCCCGACGGCAGGAACACCAAATGTCCGAGGTCGGCGCACTCAAGGCAATGCGGCACCTCATGCTCTTGGAAGAGCAGATCGCCGGTGTCACCACAGTCGGCGCAAGTCCAGTCCGTGACTGCCACCCAGACGATCAGATCGGGGGCTTTCCGTTGCCTGGCCTCGACTTGTGCCCGTTTGGCTTCGGACAGTCCCGGCATGATCCAGTGTGTCCGGAACAATGGTTCGAGATCGGCCGACTCGTCTGACGTCACCTTCAGCGGGGCGCGATCACGAGTCGCGCCGACAAGTTCGATCTGCGAGCCTTCGAGCCCTTTTTCTTTAGCCCAGCGCTGAAGCGCGCCGAGGGCGAAGCTCAGTTTCTCCGTGTTCACCGGCAGCGCCGTGGTCAGCACGGGGATGCGGCCCTGTTGCCACGCCTTGAGCACGTTCTCCGGCAACCAGCCAATCCCGCCCAGTATGTCGAGCGCGGTCACCGATTTCCGGGTGGACAGCAGCTTCTCCGCCGTCTCCACGACCCGCTGTGCCAGTTTCGCCTCGCCCTGCATCGCTGGAATTCTAACGATCAGGCGGTTTCGCCTCGCGCCCGGTAGGCGCGGATCTTGGCCCGTTTCCGCAGCGCTCCATCGAGCACCAGCGGCGGTTGCCCGAGCGGGACGTGTCGAAGAAGAGCAGGTAGCAGTCGTCCGCCGAACATTCGCGGGCGAGTCGCCACGTTCCCGGATCGATGACCGGACGCGGGGTCTCCGCCGTCGCGTCGTTCAGGAGGGTGAGGTCGGCATCCGATGGTGCTTCGCCGGGCAAGACGGTCGTCGTCGACGGGCTCGCCGTCTGATCAGGCAGCGCTCATCAGGACAGTGCCCGCCGTGCCTGTTCGCTCAGTGCGTCGGTGATCCGTTCGGGGCTCAGGCCGAGTTCGCCGGTCTGGTAGCGGAAGACCTCGGGTGCGAGTGGCGCCAGCAGGATGTCGGCGAGCGCGTACGGGTCCTTCGCACCCGCCTGCTGGGCGAGGTGGCGGACATGCGTGCGCCACAGCCGGTAGGGGCCGGTGGTGAAGCGTGAATGTCCGACTTCGGTACCGAGTACGAGATGGACGTGCCGGGTGAGCAGGCCGGTCATGGCCGCGTAGAACGCGGCCAGCCGCTCGGCGGGTGCCGCGCCCGGGCCTAGCGGGGGAGGGCCGGTGAGCAGTCGCTCCTGCAGTTCCCGCTCATGTTCGTCCAGTAGTGCGACGGCGATCGCCGAGCGATCCGGGTAGCGGCGGTACAGCGTGGCCCGGCCGACTCCGGCCGCCTTGGCGATGTCCTCCATGGTGACGTCAGCGGCCGGACGTGCGGCGAAGAGCTCTTCGGCGGCCTTCAGGATCTTCGCGCGGTTGCGCGCGGCGTCCGACCGTTCCCGTCCCGGACTGTTCGCGAGCAGATCATCTGAAGGCATGTCGGCAGCCTAGGGAATATCCGGACGCGTCGTCCACTTGTACCCGGCGAAGCAAGTGGACGACGTGTCCACTTCCTGATCCGGGAGGCCCGATGAGCCACCTTCTCCACCTCGACTCCAGCGCCCGCAGCGCGTCGTTCTCCCGCGAGCTCAGTGCTCGCTACGCCGAGGTTTGGCGCGCCGCGAACCCCGGCGCGACGTACACCTACCGCGACGTCGCTGCCCGGCCGGTACCGCTGATCGGCCGGGCGTGGACCGAGATCTGTGACGCCCTCCTCGCCGCCGGGATCACCGATCCGGCTGACTACGCGTCGGTGGTGAAGACGGCAGAGCAGCGGGAGGCGTGGGCCGTCATCGAGCCGCTCCTGGCCGAACTCCTCGCCGCCGACGTCGTGCTGATCGGGGCGCCGATGTACAACTTCTCGATCCCGGCGAGCCTGAAGGCCTGGATCGACCAGGTGACGTTCCCGAAGATGTCGTTGGCGGGCAGGGCTTTCGTGATCGCCGGGGCACGCGGCGGCACCTACCTGCCGGGAACGCCACGCGAGCCGGTCGACCACCACGAGCGCTACCTGCGGGATTTCTTCGCCGGGCACTACGACGTCCATGACGTCACGTTTCTGCACGCCGAACTCACGAACGCGCTCGTCGACCCGCGGCTGAGTCCCCGCGACGCCGACCGCGCCGCGTCGCGGGAAAAGGCGCTGCTGGCCGCGGAAACGCTGGCCTCGACCGGAACGGCCGCCTGATGGGCTGGGGAATCCTGCTGCTGGCCGGGGTCGTCGAGGTCGCCTGGTCGCAGAGCATCAAGCCGACGGAGAACTTCACCCGGCTCTGGCCGACCGTGCTCTGCTTCGTGCTCGGCGTGGCCGCGGTCTACCTGCTTTCCAAGGCGATGGACTCGCTGCCGGTGGGGACCGCGTACGCCGTGTTCACCGGGATCGGCGCGGTGGGTGCGATCGTGTTCGGCGTCGTGGTCCACAAGGACCCGATGAGCTTCGGGCGGTTCGCCGCGATGGGGCTCATCGTGGGCGGGGTGGTGCTGGCGAGGGTGACCGCTTGAGTCGAGTGTCATGAAAGGGTCTTTCAGGACAAAAAATGTCCTGAAAGACCCTTTCATGACACGTCAATGGTCAGGCGGCGAGCTTCTCCCACAGGAATTCCAGCATCAGCGCCCATTTGAACGCCAGTTGCTCATTGTCGGCCGCCGCGCCGTGCCCGCCCTCGATGTTCTCGTGGTAGCGCACGTCGTGGCCTTGCTCCAGCAGCCGCGCGACCATTTTCCGGGCGTGCGCGGGATGTACGCGGTCGTCCCTGGTGGAGGTCACGAACAGGACCGGCGGATAGTCCTGTCCACTGTGGACGTTCTGGTACGGCGAGTATTTCCCGAGATACTCCCATTCCGCCGGGTCGTCGGGGTCGCCGTACTCGGCCATCCACGACGCTCCGGCGAGGAGTTTGTGGTACCGCTTCATGTCCAGCAGCGGCACCTGGCTCACGATCGCGCCGAACAGATGCGGGTACCGCGTGAGCATGACGCCCATCAGCAGTCCGCCGTTGCTGCCGCCCTGGATGCCGAGGCGTCCCTGCTCGGCGATGCCGCGTTCGAGGAGGTCGGCGGCGACCGCCGAGAAGTCCTCGTAGACCTTGTACCGGTTGGCCTTGGTGGCCGAAGTGTGCCAGCCCGGACCGTATTCACCGCCGCCGCGGATGTTCGCGACGACGTAGGTCCCGCCGCGCGAGAGCCAGCCGCGGCCGATCACGCCGCTGTAGCCGGGCGTCAGTGAGACCTCGAAGCCGCCGTAGCCGGTCAGCAGCGTCGGCCCACCTTCGGCGCCGGAGGGACGTACGACGAAGTAGGGGATCTTCGTGCCGTCCTCAGACGTCGCGAAGTACTGCGAGACCGTCATGCCTTCGCTGTCGAAGAAGGACGGCGCGCGTTTGAGCACCTCGACGTCGCCGCCGACCTGCCCGTAGCTCAACGTCGACGGCTGGGTGTAGCCGCTGGAGTCGAGCAGGTACTCGTCGCTGACGTCGGGGTCGGTGCCGGTGATCTCCGCCGTGCCCAGTTCCGGGGCGCCGGCGAGCGGCCGGGAGGACCAGCCGTCCTCCGGAGTGAGTACACGCAGCTCCGTGTGGACGTCGGACAGCGTCGAGAGCAGCAGGTGGTTGTGCGTCCAGGCCCAGTACTCCAGCGACGTGTGCGTGTCGGGAGTGAAGAGTGTCGTAAAGGTGCGCTCACCGGCCATGAAGGCGTCGAACCCGGAGGCGAGCAGGGTGCCGGTGGGGTAAGTGGTGCCGTTCACCGTCCAGTCCGAGCGGAGCCGGATCAGCAGCCACTCGCGGTGCGAAGACGTCTGCGCGTCTTCGGGGACCTCGATCCGCTCGAGTCCGCCGGGCGTCCGGAGGTAGCGCTCAGTGCGATAAAAATCTATCGACCGGTAGACGAAGTCGCGCTCGTATCCCTCGGTCGGGTCATGGTGGGCGGACACCGAGACGTCGTCCGGCTTGCCCTCGAAGACCACGGTCGCCTCTTCGAGCGGAGTACCGCGTCGCCACTCCTTGGCGAGCCGCGGGTAACCCGAATTCGTCAGTGTCCCCGGTCCGAAGTCGGTGCCGAGGTAGACGCGGTCGTGGTCGATCCAGCCGATCCGGGTCTTGGCCTCGGGCACGAAGAAGCCGTCGTCGACGAAGTGTCGCTCGACGAGGTCGAATTCGCGGACGACAGTCGCGTCGGCACCGCCGCGGGACAGTTCGACCAGCGCGACGTGATAGCCCGGCCGCAGTACGGCCGCGCCCTGCCACACCCAGTTCTCGCCGTCGGCCTCGGCCAGCGCGTCGACGTCGAGCAGGGTCTCCCACTCCGGCGCGTCGAGCCGGTACTGCTCCAAGGTGGTGCGGCGCCAGAGGCCCCGGGGGTTGGCCGAGTCCTGCCAGAAGTTGTACAGATATTCGCCGCGGCGCCGGACGTACGGGATCCGGTCGTCGGCGTCGAGGACCTCGCGGACCTCGTCACGGATCCCGGCGAACCGATCGCCGGTGGACAGTTCCGCCAGCGCCTCGGCGTTGCGGGCTCGCACCCAGTCCAGCGCTTCGCCGCCGGTCACGTCTTCCAGCCACAGGTACGGGTCCTCGTCACTCATGCTGACAGTCTCGCCGGGGTGTCCGCCCCGGCGCCACCAGGTGCGGCGTTTTCGGTGCGTGTCTTCGCTGACCTGCTTGTCCTCCGTATGCTGGGGGCTCGCACGCTTGGGGGAGACCATGACCGGCACCGACGAGGTACCCAGACCGCCCGCGCCCTTCTCACCCCCGGCGGTGGCCCGGCTGCCGGAGACCTCCTCCTTCCCGCCGCCTGGACCAGCTCGCCCCGAACCTCCCCGCAACCGGGGCACCGCCGTGCTGGGAGTGCTCCTCGTCGCGGTTTTGACCGCCACCGGCATGGCGATCGCCAGCGGACCGCGCGAGGTCGACGGTCAGGCTCTCGCCGTACCCGGCGCGCACACCTCCGAAGGTGCCAAAGCACCGGCCGGGACGACGAAGCCGCCGCCCAAGGAGGTGCGGGAACTCGAGACGAACCCGCTGCTGGCCGACGGGGTCGCGCTCGGCGCCGTCACCTGCCGCCTGCCGCCGATCAGTCGTGACCCGGCGAAGCTGGAGACGTACTACAAGACCTTCGCCTCCTGTCTCGCCGACGCCTGGAAACCAGCGCTGGAGCAGGTGAACGAGCCGACGTTGACGGCGACCGTGCAGGTGACCCTGCCCGAGTCCAGCGCCTGCGGGAAGGCACCGAGCGAGAACGAAGCCGTCGCCTATTACTGCGGCGGTGACACCACGATCTACGCGCCGACCGAGTGGATGCTGAGCGACGCCGGCCTCGAACGGTCCCGGCACCTCGCGACGATGGCCCACGAATACGGGCACCACGTCCAGCGTTCCAGCGGGATCCTTTCGGCGGCCGCGGGGAAGATGTCCTCCCCGGACGAGGACACCCCGGCCGACAAGGAACTGGTCCGCCGGATCGAACTGCAGGCCAACTGCTTTGGCGCGCTCGCCATCGCGGCCGCGGCGGGGCGTGGTTCTATCAGCAACTCGCTGGCCAACGCGGCTCTCGCCGACTACGGCCGCACCGACGACAGCGACACCCACGGCAGCCGCCGCAACCAGCTTAAATGGGCAAAGGCCGGGTTCTCCGGCAAAGCGACGTCGTCCTGCAACACTTGGGCGGCCCCGACCTCCGAGGTAAAATGACCGACGACGTGATGGCCGAGATCCACACCGGCCTTCAGCTGCACATCTCCGGTGATCGAGCAGGCGCGCGCGAGAAGTTCGCCGCGCTGTGGGAGCGGATCGGTGAGGACGGCGACCCGCTGCACCGCTGCGCGCTCGCCCACTACATGGCCGACGTCCGCGACGACCCGGCCGAGGAACTCGCCTGGGATCTCCGTGCGCTCGCGGCGGCCGATTCACTCACCGACGAACGCGCCAAGGAGTACCACGCGACACTGGCCGTGCGCGGGTTCTACCCGTCGCTGCATTTGAACCTCGCCGAGGATTACCGCAAACTCGGTGATCACGAGGCCGCGAAGACCCAGTGGGCGCTCGGGCGGAAGACACTCGGCGCGCTCGGCGACGACCCGTACGGCGCAGGGATCATCGAGGCCTACAGCGCGCTCGCGACCAGACTGGGTATCGAATCGGACTCTCCGGACTTTCGCCCATGACGGTCAGGCCATAACCTGGAGTGACTCTGGTCACCCATCCGGGAGGAGCGCGTATGCGGATTTCCGATCTGTTGCGGAACAAGGGGGCGGCCGTCGCGACCGTCTCGCCGGAGACGAACGTCAGCGAACTGCTCGAGAGACTCGCGAAGCACAACGTCGGCGCCTTGGTGGTCGTCGACGACGAGGGCGGGATCGTCGGGATCGTCTCCGAACGGGACGTGGTGCGCCGACTCAACGAGCGTGGGCCCCAGCTGCTCGACGGATCGGTGTCCGCGATCATGACGAAGATGGTCGCCAGCTGTACCCCGGAGGATTCGGTGGACCAGCTGTCCGTGCTGATGACCGAACGCCGTATCCGGCATGTGCCGGTCTTGGTGGACGGCAGGCTCGCCGGGATCGTGAGCATCGGCGACGTCGTGAAGACGCGGATGGAGCAGCTGGAGAAGAGCCAGGAACAGCTGGAGGCTTACATCTCGCAGGGCTGATCCGCTGACGAAGGGCCGTTTCCGGGGCATTCGCCCGGGAACGGCCCTTTTCGCTGTTCACCCGATGGCGTCGTCGAGCGTGAGCGCCGCGCCGATGAGCCCGAGGTGGGTCAGCGTCTTCTCGAACACCAGCCGGGCCTTCTCCGGATGGCCGGCGCGGGCGAGGGCCGTGACGTAGCCGAACGTGCAGAGCGAGAAGGTGCCCTCGTTCCCCCGTAGACCGTCGGAAGAGGCGCTCGGGTGCGAGCTCGAACTCCTCACCGAGTTGCCGTCGATGCGCACCACGGAGCAGTGGTCGGGACGGCTACTCACGCCACCCCGCGAGCTCCACACCCTTCGCGACGTCCACCCGGTACCCGAGCGTCACGACACCCTTCGCGCCCGGAGCGAGCGTGAGCCGCCAGGTGATCTCGCCCAGCTCCGTCCGCTCCACCGGCTCCGGCACAGCACGCACTTCCTGGACCTTGATCGCTTCGTCCCGCGAGACCGGTGCCTGGTCCAGTACGGTCACGACGGCTTCGCGCGGGCTGTGGTTGGTGATGGTCGTGTGGTAAGCGGCCTCCCGTTTGCGCACCCCGGACAGCGTCGCCTTGCTCGCCGAACGGTGTGAGAGTTCCCGGTCGACCCGGATCCGGTCGTCCACGCCGAGGGCGAGTTCGAGTTCCTCGCCAGGGGCCCAGACTTCGAGCCACGTGGTGCCGACGAATTCCGTCTCGTGGAACACCGAAGCCTTGCCCGGCCGCAGCGTGTGTTCCGAAGTGTTGACCACGGTCGCCCGCAGGTACGCCTCCGCCGACTGTGCCGGAGCGGTGAGGTAGCCCAGTTCCGCCGTCAGGTCCAGTCGCGCCAGTGTCGTGCGGTGGCCCTGCGCGCCGGAAGGCACCGCGATCGGGCGTCCTGGCCGGTAGGTGGCGGCGGTGGTGCCCTGCTCGACGGCGGCGGTCCGCGGTGCCATCGCGGGAACGGGAGCCTGGTAGCTGTCCATCGCCGCTTCCGGGATCCCGCCGCCCGCGGGCGAAGCGCTGCCGTAAGCGGCACGCACCATCCCGCCGGGCTGAGGCATGGGACGGACGCGGTCGAGGAACCACGGTTCCAGTTCCGGCACCACGACCGTGTTCGCCGGGCGCGCGGTCGAAAGGGCCAGCTCGCATTCGGGCCAGTCCTCGCCGGTGTGCTGGGTGATCTGCCCGTACCAGGTCACGGTGACGTCCTCGCCGCGGACACGGACGTCGTAGCCGGGCTCCCAGCTCGCGTTCGCGACCAGATAGGACAGTTCGAGCCCGATCTCCGCGCCGTCCTCGCCGCTTTCCAGTTCGACCGTGACCGTGGCGCTGTCCACTTCGGACATTCCCTGCTTCGCCTGGATCTCCCGGTCCAGCGCGCCGAGGTCGTCGCGGAGCCGGGCGAGCCGGATGCCGAGTTCGCGTTTCTTCCCCAGCGCCTCGGCCAGTTGCGCGCCGAGCGCGTCGGTGACCTCCGCGACCCGGGCGGGTTCCGCCGTGCCCGCCGCGAGGGCCTTCGCGAAGCTGCCACCACTCCGCTTCGCCACACCGGTGAGCAGATCGACTTTCGTGGTCTCCGCGGTGACGGCGTCCGCGACCTCGTCGACCACGGCCTGGTCGGCACGCCGCCGTTCGAGCAGCGCCCGCAGCGCGGCGTCGGCAGGCACGGGATGGCGCTCGACGGCGACGTCGACCCCCGCGATGATCGCCGGGCCGGAACCGGTGACGCGTACCGAATCGGAGTCCAGGTTCCAGGGCAGACCGGCGAAGCTGTACCGCGTCTCCTTGTCAAGGCGTGCCGACGCCCGTCTCGTTATCCGGGCATGGTGGGGGTAGACGGTGACGGCGACGATCGGTGCTTCCACGGTGCTCGGCATGCCTCCGACGTTAGTCTCTTGACACCTGTTCGGGGGGCCGGAAGCCTCAGCTGGGTCCTCGCCCACCCGGCTTTGGGGGTCATGTGAGAGTCGCCAGACTCGCCGCTCTGTTCACCGCCGTCCTTGTTCTTCCGGCGACCGCTTTGCCCGCTTACGCCGACGCGCCGCCGGCGCCGGTCTTCAAGGACGGCCAGGCGCAACCGGTGTTCGACCCGGCGGACGTCATCAGGGAGAACGTCTGGGTCACCGCGCCGGTCGACAGCGACGGCGACGGCAAGGACGACCTCGTGCACGCCGAGGTGGTACGCCCCCGCGCGACGCAGCAGGGGATGAAGGTCCCGGTCGTCTACCAGGCCAGCCCGTACTACGCGGGCGGAAACGACGTCGCGAACCACAACGTCGACGTCGAGCTGTACGTGCCCGGCGCGAAGCGCGCCCCCGCCGGCCCGCGGATCGCGACCAAGACCGTCGGCCCGAACGCCGCGCCGATCAGCTGGCGCTACCAGGACTACTTCACCGCCCGCGGCTTCGCGGTGGTGTACGGCGAATCGCTCGGCAGCGGCCAGTCCACCGGCTGCCCGAGCACCGGCGACGTCAACGAGACCATCGGCGCCAAGTCCATTGTGGACTGGCTCAACGGCAGGGCACCGGCACGTGACGCGGCGGGCAAGGCCGCGGTCGCGAACTGGAGCACCGGCAAGACCGGCATGACGGGTGTCTCCTACAACGGGACGCTGCCCAACGCCGTCGCCAGCACCGGCGTCGAGGGGCTGAAGACGATCGTCCCGATCGCGGCGATCTCCAGCTGGTACGACTACTACCGCAACGACGGCGCCGTGGTCGCGGCAGGCGGGTTCCAGGGCGAGGACGCCGACGTGCTCGCCGACTACGTCTACACACGCCAGGACCGCGCCGTCTGCCGCCCGCTCATCGACAGCATCGCCGTCGACCAGGACCGGGTGACCGGCGACTACAGCCCCTTCTGGGACGTGCGGAACTACCGCAACGACGTGAACAAGGTGCGGGCCTCGGTGCTCGTGGTGCACGGCCTCAACGACTGGAACGTCAAGACCGACCAGGGCACGCGCTGGTACGAAGCCCTGAAGCAGCACGGTGTCGAGCACAAGATCTGGCTGCACCAGTCCGGCCACGCCGACCCGTACAGCCTCCGCCGCGACGTCTGGCTCGCCACGCTGAACAAGTGGATGTCGCACTACCTCTACGACGTGGACAACGGCATCGAGCGCGAGCCGAAGGCCACCATCCAGCGCGAGGACAAGTCGTGGGTGGACGAGCCGGAGTGGCCGCTGCCCGGCACCCAGGACGTCAAGCTGTACCCGTGGCCCGGTGGTTCCTCGAAGGGCACCCTCGACTCGCGGAACGCCGTCCCTGGCAAGCCCGCAGTCGAGAAGCTGGCCGACGACGCGAGCAAGACCGTCGAGCAGCTCGCGAACGCGGCTTCTTCGGGTAACCGGCTGCTGTATTCGACCACCGCGGCGAAGCAGCCCGTACGCCTTTCCGGCGCCGCGAAAGCCGGTCTCTCGGTGTCCTTCGACAAGCCTGCCGCGAACGTGACGGCGGTGCTCGTCGACCGGGCCCCGGACGGTACGGCGAAGGTGATCACCCGCGGCTGGACCGACCCGCAGAACCGCCGCGACCCGGCACGCACCGACGCGATCACTCCTGGCGAGAAGTACCAGATCGACGTCGAGCTGGTCGCGAAGGACTATCTGCTCGCGGCCGGGCACAAGATCGAGTTCCTGCTGGCCTCCAGCGACCACGACTACACGCTCCGGCCCAAGCCCGGAGCAGGTCTCTCGATCGAGCTGAACCGGACTTCGCTGGTGCTGCCCGTGGCGGGCGGGAAGCCCGCGCTGCGCGCCGCGTTCGGCTGAGTCCCGGCCGGTCCGTAACCGAATGCCATGTCCGGTCCCGGGCGTGGCATTCGGCGTTTCGGCGTTTCGTTGTTTCGGCGGCGGAGTCGTGCGGGACTGTGTGGATTTCGGATCATCTGTCTGACGCGCCGAAAACGTCGACCCGACCTCGGGCTTGTATGGAAAATGTATTTCCTCCGGCTTGGCTGCGACACGTCCGGCTCCCCACCTGATGGAGGTCTCCATGTCCAGGTTGCGCCGCTTCGCAGTGCTCGCCGCGGCCACCGTCCTTCCCGCGCTCGGCCTGACCATGGCCGGGACGACGCAGGCTTCGGCCGCCCCGAATTTCCAGGTCCCGTTCAAATGCGGCGTGACGGTCACGGCCGCGACGTTCAGCGGCCACAGCCCGGCGAACTCCGTCGACTTCCAGAAGTCGGGGATCACCGGGATGCCGGTGCTGGCGGCGGCGGGCGGCACCGTCACCCGGGTCGCCAACGAAGGCAGCACGAGCTACGGGCGCTGGGTCGAGGTCGACCACGGCGGTGGCTGGCGCACTCGCTACGCCCACCTTTCGACCCAGTCGGTCTCGGTCGGCCAGGCCGTCAGCCTCGGCAAGCAACTCGGCACGGCCGGGGCGACCGGCGGGGTTTCCGGTCCGCACCTGCACTTCGAAGAGCGGCTCGACGGCGTGGTGCAGAAGGCGAAGCTGAACGGCGTCGCGGTGCCGTACTACGCCCACACGAACTTCACGAGCAAGAACTCCTGCGGTGGCAACCCGTACGAAGCCACCGAGGTGTGCGGCAGCGGGTTCTCGGTGGTCGACTCGCAGGCCCTCGCCGGGGGATCGGGTACGGCGTACCTGCTTTACAACGCCTCGACCAAGGGCAACTGCGTGACCACACTGAAGGCCGTTTCGCTCGGTACCGCGTCGCCGGTGTCGGCGTTCCTCGAAGTCCAGGGTTCGGCCCGGACGACCGACTCGGGCAGCTTCACCTACTACGCCGGCCCTGTGAAGAAGACCGCCGCCTCGACCTGCGTCAAATGGGGTGGCTCGGTCGGGTCGAACGCCTACGAGAGCCCGTTCGAGCACTGCGACTGACCCGAGGGCCGGGTACCGCGGACCGGCTCCGGTCGTGCGTGTTTTGGGTCGTCAGGCCAAAAGTGTCTTGGGTACCTACTGGATTTGGCTGCGGGCCTGATCTCGGGTCAGGTCCGTGAAGGTCTTCTTGCCTACTCCTGAAGGGAGTGAAGGCCTTCACTACTTTCAGGGTCGCCGCTGTGGCCCCAGGTGCAGCGGACGCGCGTGAAGGACCCCTTCCCTCGGCTCAGCCGAGGGAACTCGGCCTTCAAGTACATGAAGGCCCCCTTCCTGTACCTAGGCGCAAGGAAGGGGGCCTTCCTGTACCTCAGGCGAGCACGCGGGCGCCGGTACCGAGGGGGTCGGGTCTCGTGAGTGTTTTGGGTCGTTAGAACGACCCAAAAAAAAAAACAACACCCGGCCCCAGGGCCGCCCC
>NZ_JBFBBY010000113.1:0-25160 GCF_040682875.1 Amycolatopsis sp. NPDC051071
GCGCCTCGTCGTCGACGTGGGTCCGCGTGGCGTCACCGTCCGGTCCCTCGCGGCCGCCGCCGGTGTCCCCAATGGCACGATCTACCACGCTTTCGTGGTCCCCATAGGGCACTTTTCGTCCTATGGGGACCCCTCATGACACACGGCGGGCAGGGCAGGGCGGGCGCACGGGGCGCAGGGCCGGCGGGCGGGGCGCAGGGCCGGACGGGGCCAGGCCGGCGGTGGCGGCGCCGGGGCAGGGACGGGGCGGGGCCAGGTGGGGCGGGGCCAGGCAGGAGCGGACGGGGCAGGGCGCGGCCAACGGCGGCGGCGGGAGGTGCCGGGGTGGGTGTCGTGAGTGTTTTGGGTCGTAGGGCCAAGCGTGAAGGACCCCTTCCCTCGGCTCAGCCGAGGAAACTCGACCTCCACACCTTCCCCAGTACAGGAAGGCCCCCTTCCTGTACCTAGGCGCAAGGAAGGGGACCTTCCTGTACTTGGGCGCAAGGGGGCCTTCCTGTACCTCAGGCGAGCAACGGGCGCCAGTACCGAGCGGGGCGGGGTCTCGTGAGTGCGTTAGAACGGCCCAAAACACTCACGAGGCCCTACAGCGGCACCGTCTTCGTGCTGCACCCGCCGATCCCGCCGCCGGTGGCGCACGCGCTCACGGTCAACCGGGTCGGCGCGGCCGCCGAGTTCAGCAGGACCTGCCTGGTCGCGTCGTCGACGATGACCTGCCACGCCTCGGTCGTCTTGCCCGTCAGTATGAACCGCGCGGTGAGCGACGCGGTCGGCGAGCTGTCTGCGATGGTGGCCACCACCCGAGTCTGGCCCCCGGATTTCTCGACGGTGCCCCTCACACTCTGCACCGCGCAACCGAGCGGACTGCAGACCTCGAACGGCGTGGAAGCCGCGGCGGCGGTACCCGTGAGCCCGGCGGAACCGAGCGCGAGAACGCCAAGAGCGGTGCTGATTCTGGCGGCATGAGCAAGAGACTTCATGATCACTCCCCAGCGATTTGTCCAGTGGACCATCGAAGCTAACGCCTGCCGCTAACCGGCGGCCAACGTTTACCAAGGAATGAAAAAAGCCCCCTTCCCCGCGCGAGAACGGG
Source organism: Amycolatopsis sp. NPDC051071 (assembly GCF_040682875.1). Classification (NCBI taxonomy): domain Bacteria; kingdom Bacillati; phylum Actinomycetota; class Actinomycetes; order Pseudonocardiales; family Pseudonocardiaceae; genus Amycolatopsis; species Amycolatopsis sp. NPDC051071. Next base: position 1,091 of record NZ_JBFBBY010000113.1, read on the forward strand.
AAAGGGGGCTTTCACACAAAACCGTCAGGAGCGGCGAGCCCGCTTCGCCTTGCGCGGCGGCGGAAGCGCACCTTCGGCGCGAAGCCGGGCGGCGTGCTCGGCGAGGGCGTCGACCAGGTGCGGGACGTCGGCCTTTTCGGGCTGGACGTCGACCCGCAGCCCGAATTCCACGGCGGTCTCCGCGGTCTTCGGGCCGATGCACGCGACCAGCGTGCGGGTGTGCGGCTTGCCGGCGATGCCGACGAGGTTCCGCACGGTCGAGGACGAGGTGAAGCAGACCGCGTCGAAACCGCCGGTCTTGATCATCTCGCGGGTCTCGGCCGGCGGCGGCGCGGCACGCACGGTGCGGTACGCGGTCACGTCGTCGATTTCCCAGCCGCGTTCACGCAGGCCCGCCGAAAGGGTCTCGGTGGCGATGTCCGCCCGCGGCAGCAGCACGCGGTCGACGGGGTCGAGGACGTCGTCGTACGGCGGGAACTCGGCCAGCAGTCCTTCCGAGGACTGCTCGCCCTCCGGGATCAGCTCGGGGATGATGCCGAACGAACGTACCTTCGCGGCGGTCGATTCGCCGACGCAGGCGATCTTCACACCGGAGAACGCGCGGGCGTCGAGACCGAACTCCTCGAACTTCTCCCACACCGCGCGGACGGCGTTGGTCGAGGTGAAGACGATCCACTGGTAGCGGCCGTCGACGAGGCCCTTGACCGAACGCTCCATCTGCGCGGGGCTGCGCGGCGGCTCGACCGAGATGGTCGGGACCTCGTGCGAAGTGGCGCCGTGGCCGCGAAGCCGCTCCGCCATCTCACCGGCCTGCTCCTTGGTGCGCGGCACCAGGACCTTCCAGCCGTACAGCGCGCGCGACTCCCACCACGACAGCTTCGAGCGCTGGCCCACGGCCTGGCCGATCGTCACGATCAGCGGGCCGACGAGCTCGCCTGCCTCGTTCGCGACGGTGGCCAGCGTGGTGTCCAGGGTGCGCTGGGTGTTGATGGTGCCGTTCGAGGTCACCGCGACCGGCGTGGTCGCCGTCAGCCCGTGCTCGGTCAGCGCGGACGCGGCTTCGGCGAGATGCGCCGAGGTCGCGTGCAGCACGATCGGGCCGGGGGTGGCGGCCAGCGCGGCCCAGTCGACGTCGCCGCGGACGTCGACCTCGGTGTGCGTGCCGCCGAGCGCGACACCGGCGTAGGCCGGGACGGCCGCGCCGGGCGAAACGCCGGGGATGATGTCGAATACGGCGCTGGTCCGGGAAACGGCCTGCACCTCGGCGACAACGGCGGGCTGGGTCAGCGGGTCACCGGCGATCAGCCGGAGCACCAGCCGTCCGGCCTTGGCCTCGTTCACCAGGTCCTTGGCGACCTCGGTGGCCTCGCCGACGGCGGGGCGCACTTCGGCGCCCTCGGCCGTGAAGGCCAGGACACCCGAAGGCACGTCCGGATCGGTCACCACGACCTCGGCCTTGGCGAGCAGCTCCTGAGCGCGGACGGTCAGCAGACCGGCGTCACCAGGGCCCGAGCCCACGAAGGCGACACGCCCGGTGGTCTTTCGCGCGGGGGTCATCTGTGCGTTCTCCTCTTAAGCGGCCGCAGTCCATCGCGGCCGAACCATCAACGTTCTGGCTTTACTCACTGAGCGGGTCCGGGCAGCGCCCCGGCCCCGAGGTCCAGCAGTTCGGCGGCCAGTGTCCGGCCGAGCTGCTCTGCTTCGTTCTTGTCGGCGAGCGCGGAAGCGCGCACCATGTCGACCGCGTCCCCGTCAACTTCGACGGCGGCGGTGCCTCGCAACGAGATCCGCTCGACGACCCGCCCATCGGCGTCCAGGTCCTCGACGATCTCCGCCAGCGCTCCGACCGGTGCGCTGCACCCGGCCTCCAGTGCCGCGAGCAGAGCCCGCTCGGCGGTCGCCGTGGCACGGGTGCCTTCATCGTCCATTGTGGATCCGAGCAGGTGCTCGATGTCCACGTCTCCGGCCCGGCACTCCACCGCCAGCGCACCTTGCGCGGGAGCGGGCAGCATCTGGATCGGGTCGAGGGTCTCGGTGATCTCCTCCGCCCGGCCGATCCTGGCCAGTCCGGCACGCGCCAGGACGACGGCGTCGAGCTCTCCGTCGGTCACCTTGCGCATGCGGGTGTCGATATTGCCTCGGATCGGCACGATTTCCAAACCGAGACCGAGTGCGCGCAGCTGAGCGGTGCGTCGCGGCGAGCCGGTACCGACGGTCGAACCCGGCGGAAGCTCACCCAGCGTCAACCCGTCACGGGCGATCAGCGCGTCACGCGGGTCTTCGCGGCGCGGCACGGCGGCGAGCGTGATCCCCGGCTCCGGCTTCGTCGGCAGGTCCTTGTACGAGTGCACGATGACGTCGACATCTTTACGCAGCAAGGCTTCACGCAGCGCGGAAGTGAAGACGCCGACCCCGATCGTGGGAATCGGCGCGGACGACTTGTCGCCGGGGGTCGTCACGGTGACGAGTTCGACCTCGGCCCCGGTGGCACGCAGGGCGTCGGCGACGGTGCCGGTCTGCGCGAGGGCGAGTTTGCTGCCGCGCGTCCCGATGCGAATGACTCTGCTCACTGATGATCACTTGTCTTTCGGGGTGGCGGTGGGACTCGCCACGGCGGCGGGCGCCTGCGGGTCGAGGCAGAACAGCTCGCGCAGCGCGTTGGCGTAGTCGGTGTCGGCCGTCTCGGCGGCCAGCTGCTTGACCCGCACCGTCGGCGCGTGCAGCAGCTTGTCGACCACCCGGCGGACCGTGCGGCCGACCTCTTCGCGGACCCCGGCTTCGAGGTCCGGCAGGCGGTTGTCCAGGCGCAGCAGTTCGGCGTCGACGACTTCGGCGGCCCGGCGGCGCAGCGCGGTCACGGTCGGAGTGACCTCGGCGCGGCGCTGACCGGCGAGGTACTCGCGCACCTCGTCGAGCACGATGCCGGTGGCCTTCGCGGTCTGCCGCTCGGTGGTCGGGGTGCCCTTGTCACGCATGCGGCGCTGGATGGTCTCGAGGTCGACCACGGCGACGTCGGCCAGTCCGGCGACGTCGTGCTCGACGTCACGCGGCAGACCGAGGTCGCAGACGACCAGCGGGCGCCCGGCGCGGGCCGGGACGTGTTCGACGGTGAAGACCGCTTCCTGCGCGCCGGTGCAGCAGACGACGACGTCCGCCTCGGCGACCGCGGCGGCGATCCCGCTCATCGGCACGGCCTTCGCGGGCACTCCCTGCTCGACGCTCGCGGCGGCGAGGCGGGCGGCCCTCGCTTCGGTGCGGTTGGCGACGGTGAGCTCGCCGATCCCGGATTTACGCAGGTGGGACGCGGTGAGCGCACCCATCGACCCGGCGCCGATGATCAGCGCGTGCTTGCCGGTGAGAGCACCGGCCGCGGCCAGCGCCTCGGAGACGACCGACGCCCCGAGCTGGTCCAAACCGGTTTCACTGTGGACTCGCTTGCCGACGCGCAGCGTGGTCTGGATCAGCTCGTGCAGTGTGCGGCCGACGGTGCCGGCGTCACGCGCGTCGGCATAGGAGGACCGGATCTGGCCGAGGATCTGCGTCTCGCCGACGACCATCGAGTCCAGGCCGGAGGTGACCGAGAACAAGTGCTCGATCGCCGCGCCGGCGTAGTGGACGTACAGCGAGTCGTAGAGGTCCGCGGGCTGCATCCCGGCCTGGCGGGCGAGCACGTCGGAGACGTCGTTCAGGCCACCGTGGAAGGTCTCGACGACGGCGTAGACCTCGATGCGGTTGCAGGTCGAGACCAGGATGGCCTCACTGATGTGCTCGGCCTGCTGGAGTTCGTGGAGCACCTTGGTCACTTCGGTCGCGGGGACCGCGACCTGCTCCAGGGTGTTCAGTTCCGCACTGCGGTGCGAAAGCCCGACCGCCAAGACGCTCATCAGCGCACCACCATTCCCTTGCCGTGGCCATTCACGCTGCCATTCTCGGCTCCCCCGGCGCTCGCGTCTCCTCCGCCGTTGCCATGAGCGGCCAGATCCGCGCGACGAGCGACATGGAACGACAGGATCTGCAGTTCGACGGCGAGATCCACCTTGCGCACCTCGATATGTGCGGGTACTTGCAGCACGACCGGGGCGAAATTCAGGATGCACTGCACGCCACCCGCGACGAGCCGGTCGCAGACCGACTGCGCCGCGGTGGGCGGAGTGGCGATGACACCGATGGAGATCTGCCGTTCGGCGCAGACTTTGGGGATGTCGTCGAGATGCGACACCGGGAGGCCGCCGACCGGCACCCCGACCAGGTCGGGGTCGAGGTCGAACAGCGCCTCGACCGGGAAGCCGCGGCCGGGGAACCCGCCGTAGTTGGCCAGTGCGTGGCCGAGGTTGCCGATGCCGACCACGGCGACCTTGTGCTTGCGGGTCAGGCCGAGGATCCGCTCGATCTGGCTGACCAGCACGCCGACGTCGTAGCCGACGCCGCGGGTGCCGTACGAGCCGAGGTAGGACAGGTCCTTGCGCAGTTTCGCGGAGTTGACGCCCGCCACCTGCGAGAGTTCTTCGCTGGAGATGGTCGTCGCGCCCTGCTCGGCCAGCCCGGAGAGGACCCGCAGGTAGACGGCGAGGCGGGCGACCGCGGCTTCGGGGATCGCCTTCGCGCGGACCGCTTCGGGTTCGGCGGTGGCCTCGACGGCCGGCATCTCCGCGGTGGGCGCGTTGTCGGCGTCCGGTGTCACCCGGGTGCGCCGGCCTCGTTGCGACACCACGCTTGTCCGCTCCTCTGTCCAGCTGAGTACATGAGTCGCCTGAACCAGGAAATCGGCTCTTGACCCGAGGCGCTGAGTCCGGTTCGATGCCGGGCACCCATCGGAGGCGATAGCTCTACGGTAGCCATTTGTGAACGCAGGCACAAAGTCACTGGTCGCGACTGTGTTCAAGGTCGCGCGCGGCGTCTACCGGTACCGACGGCTGTCGCTCGGGAACGCGTCAGCGCGCGTTGAAAGACACCGTATGCCAGCCGGTGGCGCCGTCGGGCACGGTTCCGACGCGCTCTTCGGTCTGCGTGTAGCCGGTCTGGTCGGTCGCCCGCACGGCGACCTGGTGCTGACCAGGGGTGACGCCGACCTCGGTCCACCACATGCGCCAGGTGTCCTTCGACGTCTCGGCCGACAGGACAGTCTCCTGCCACGGCCCCTGGTCGACGCGGATCTCGACCTTCGCGACGCCGGTGTGCTGCGCCCACGCGATCCCGGATACGACGACCTTGCCCGCGGTCACCGCCGAACCGGGTGCGTCGATCCGCGACTGCGTCTTCACCGGCCCCAGCCGTCCCCAGCCCCGGTTGAGCCAGTACGCCTCACGCGCCTGCCAGGTGGTGATCTCCAGGTCGGTCACCCATTTCGTGGCGGACACGTAGCCGTACAGCCCGGGGATGACGATCCGCGCGGGGAAGCCGTGCTCGATCGGCAGCGGCTCGCCGTCCATGCCGATGGCGAGCATCGCGCCGCGTCCGGGATCCAGCGCGGCTTCGACCGGGGTTCCGCAGGTCCAGCCGTCGACGCTGGTGGCGAACAGCTGCTCGGCGCCGGGTTTCACGCCCGCCTCGGCCAGCAGGTCACGCAGGTCGATGCCGAGCCAGCGGGCGTTGGAGATGTACGGGCCGCCGACCTCGTTGGAGACGCAGCACAGCGTGACGTCGCGTTCGATGAGTGTCCGCGAGCGAAGGTCGTCATACGAATAGGTGACATCGCGATCGACCAACCCGTGGATTTTGAGGCTCCAGTCCTCGGTCCTGACCTGCGGGACGACCAGCGCGGTGTCGATCCGATAGAAATCCTTCGGCGGAGTGAGATACGGCGGGGTCCCGAACTTCACGAAATCCGCGTCCGGCGGGATCGGTGGCGCGGTTCTCGCCGCGACGAGCCTGCCGACGGCGGCCCGCGAGTCCGCGGCGTTCTTCCTGGTGCCGACGATCTCGCCGGTCAGCGCGGCGACGCCGGCACCGGCGGCCACGGAAGCCCCGGTGATCAGCACCCTGCGACGGTCCGGACCGTCGCCTTCGCGGCTGTCGAAGTACACGCTGGGCAGGAAGAACCGATGCAGCCACGTGAAGACGACAAGTCCGGCGACCGTCGCGGCCACCGGCGCCAGCAGTGAGATCTGGCCGAGGTCGGTGCGCACGAAGACGGCGGCGACCCCGACCGCGCCGAGTACGCCGACGACGAGCTGCCCCGGCAGCGGCTTGCTCCGCGCGAGTTGCCCGGCGAGCAGGGCGATCAGCACCAGCACCACGGCGAGGCCGAGCTTGAGGACGGGTTTGTCCCAGGTCTCCAACGTCCGCTCGGCCCAGGCCACGACGGCGTGCGGGCTGTGGTCGATGACGAAGTTCGCCACTGCGACGAACGGCGAAGCGGTGTACCCGACGAAGCCCGCGACGAGGTGCCCGACGCCGAGCGCGGCGGCGAGGGCGAGCAGCCCGGTCAGAGCGGCTTGCGGGAAGGTGAGCCTGCGTTCGTCGTCCACGGCTCCATCTTCGCCAGCGAAATCGCCCGAGATCGGCCGTTCGCCCTTACGAGTGTGTTACGCCAGTGCTTTGCGGAGCCTGTCCTCTTCGACCCGCCAGTACCCGTGCTCGGCGTCGTCGATCAGGATCACCGGCACGCGGTCGCCGTATTCGGCCCGCCATTCGGGGTCGCTGTCGACGTCCCGCGCCGACCAGGCCACGCCCAGCTCGCCACAAATCCGTTCGATGTCCTGTTCCGCGACCTCGCACAGATGGCAGCCGGTGCGGGTCATGACGGTCACTTGGTGCGCCATGGCTCCCTGTCTACCTGAGTCCGAGGCACTCTTTCCCGCCGAGGGCTCATCAGCGCAGCCGCAGACGCCGGAGCTTCCCGGTGGCCGAATGCGGCAGGGACTCGGCGAACTCGACGGTATGCGGCACCTTGTACCCGGCAAGGTTCGCCGCGCAGTGCTCGACGACCTGCTGTTCCGAGAGCGAGGCGCCGGGTGCGGGGACGACGACGGCCTTCACCGCCTCACCGGTCCGCTCGTCGACGACACCGACGACGGCCGCTTCGACGACCTCGTCCAGCATCGAGATCACGTTCTCGACCTCGTGCGGGAAGACGTTGAAGCCGTTGACGATGATCAGGTCATTGGCTCGGTCGACCAGGTGCAGGTCGCCGTCGGTGTCGAGGTAGCCGACGTCGCCGGTGCGGAACCAGCCGTCGGCGTCCGGACCGTGCGAGCCGTCCGGCCAGTAGCCGGAGAACAGGTTCTCGCCGCGGATCGACACCAGCCCGGTGCCGCCGTCTTCGTCGAAGGCGTCGCCGAGTTCGTCCGGGTCCTGCGGGACGGGCGTCGCGTCGCCGTCGCTGTCGACCAGCCGGACCTCGACGCCGGGCAGCGGCCGCCCGACCGAACCCGGCTTCGGGTAGCCGGTGACCAGCGTCGTGGTGACGACCGGCGCGCATTCGGTGAGGCCGTAGCCCTCGTAGACGTCGAGTCCGGTGGCGCCGCGGATCGAGGTGAGGATCTTGGGGTGCAGTGGCGCCGCGCCCGAGGTCATCCGGCGGACGGTCGAGAGGCCGCGGCCGAGTTCTTCCGGGTCCATCGCGGCGAACTCGGCGTACATCGCGGGGACCCCGGCGATCGAGGTGACCCGGTGTTCGGCGCAGTCGGAGAGGGTCCGCTCGGCGAGGAAGCGTTCGGACAGGACCGCCGTGGCGCCGACCGAGGTGGTCTGGAGCAGGCCGGGTCCGAGGCCGTAGACGTGGAAGAGCGGGATGGTGATGAGCACGCGGTCGCCGTGCACGAGCGGCGTCGGGACGATCCGGCTCAGCTGGCCGAGGTTCGCCAGCAGCGCCCGGTGCGACAGCATCACGCCACGCGGCGGACCGGTCGTCCCGGAGGTGTACGAAACGACCGCTATGTCCTCACCGGTCCCGGCTTGATCGACCGGTTCGACTGCTCCGTTCGGAGCGATCGCCGGTGAGAGGCTGGTCACTCCGTCAGGGAGCTCCTCGGTCGCTTCGCGTTCGAGGACGAGACGCGCGCCGCTGTGCTCCAGCAGTCCAGTCAGCTCGGCCACCGGAGCCTGCGGCGACATCGGGACGACCACCGCACCCGCCCGCAGTGCCCCGAAGAGCGAGACGGCGAACGCGGCCGACGTCGGCAGCCGCAGAGCGACCCGGTCACCGCGGTCGATTCCCGCGTCGAGCAGGGCGCGGGCCAGCGCGTGGGCGGCGGCGTCGAGCTCCGCCCAGGTCAGCGAGACCCCGCCGCCGGTCTCCACGACGGCCGTCTTGCCGGGCCACTGGCCGGCGGCCTCGGCGAGCAAAGTGGGCACGCTTCGTTCGGCAACCTGCTCCGCGCTCAACTGCGAACCTCTTCCCTCGATGAACGGCGTTGCCAGTTTGTCATCTCGGCCACCGTCATGGGGGTCACTCGCTTTCGTCGCAGTTCTGTAACCCCGGCACCGCTACCTACTTCGCGGTAACTACACGTATGCTGCTGGTCATCGTCGAGTGGTGTTGATCACTCGATGGTGAGAAAAGGAGTCCGGACGTGCAGATCTTGCAGGCCCATGCGGCGGTGGGACATGCGGGCCGGTCTTCTCTGTCCGGATCGGGAGGTGCACCGTGACCCTTCCCGTGCCGAAGCCCGTCTCGATGCTGGCGGGACACATCCTCCGCCGGAGCGGCTTCCCCGCGGTTCCGTCGTCCCGGCAGGCAGTGACTACCGACGAGTCCAACGCCGCCGCCGAGGCCGCGAAGGCCGAAGCCTGGGAGCTGGTCAGCGCCGCACAGGACGGCGACACCTCCGCGTTCGGCCGGCTCTACGACCGCTACGTCGACGTCGTCTACCGCTACGTCCTGTTCCGCCTCGGCGACCGGGACCTCGCGGAGGACGTCACCAGCGAGACCTTCCTTCGCGCGCTTCGCCGCATCACATCGGTCAGCTACCAGGGGCGTGACGTCGGCGCCTGGTTCGTCACCATCGCGCGCAACATCATCCTCGACCACGTGAAGTCGAGCCGGTTCCGCCTCGAAGTGGTGACCGACGAGGTCGCCGAGCCGAACGGGGCGCCGATCGGGAACGTCGGCGTGCAGGCCGTCGCGGGTCCCGAGCAACAGGCGATCAGCCGCGCCACCCGCGCCGAACTGCTGCGTTGCGTCGCCGAACTCGGCGAAGACCAGCGCGAATGCATTGTGCTGCGGTTCATGCAGGGGCTCTCGGTGGCCGAGACCGCCGCGATCATGAAGCGCAACGAAGGCGCCATCAAAGCCCTCCAGCACCGCGCGGTACGCCGTTTGGCACAACTTCTGCCCACCGGATTGCGTTAAGGTTCCATCTTTCGGTTGACACCGTCCATATTCGTAACCACCGGGCATCCCCACTCGTTTCCCAGCCAGACCGGTGTCAGGACCGGGCTGATCGCATGGAGACGGAGCAGGACCGTGGGCGTGCCGGGATGGTTCGCACGGGAGCGAGCGGACGGTGACCGCTTCGCGGACCTTGTCGACGACGGTTCCTTCCCCGAAGACGACGAATTCGAGCGTGAACTCGCGATCGTCGGCGGCCTGCGCGACCTGGGCGCGAGTGGCGCTCCGGACGCCGAGACGCGGCAACGGATCCGCGCGGAGATCGCCGGACGCCTCGCCGGAGCCGAAGCCCCGCCGAAGCGTCGCGGGCACGCCGTCGCCAACCTCGCCGCGGCAGGCGTCGCGCTCGTTCTCGCGCTGGGCGGCCTCACCATGTTGCTGTCCAAGGACGCGCTGCCGGGCGATCCGCTCTACGGCATCAAACGGGCGGGTGAATCGGCCGCGCTCGGGCTCACTTTCGACGAACAGGACAAGGCGAAGAAGCATCTGGAGTTCGCGACGAACCGAGTCGGAGAACTCGATGAGCTGACCCGGCAGGGCGCCGGCACCAAGGCCTACTTCACCGGTCTCGCCGACTTCGAAACCGACCTGCGCGCCGGGGTGACGCAGCTGACGGCGCTCGTCACCGATCAGGGCGGCCAGTCCCGGCTGACCGAACTCCGCTCCTGGGCGCGGCAGCAGTCGGACCGGCTCGGCCTCCAGGTCGGGAACGCCCCCAGCGAGGCGCGGGACAAGTTCGCCGCCGCCCGCGTCCTCCTCGACAAGGTCCAGGCGCGGACGACGGATCTCGGCTCGCGCCTGGTCTGCTACACGATCACCACGGGCTCGTCCGACGACCTCGGTGCCGTCCCGGCCGCGGGCGACTGCGTCCGCGATCCGGGCTCGACCGACGCCGCCGTGCCGCCGGTGACGACACCCGCGCCGTCCTCGGCGCCGTCGAGCAGCGCACCCGCGCCGGCCTCGGTACCGCCGTCGTCCGGCGTGGACACCGTGGCCCCGACCGGACCGCTCGCGCCGCCGCCGGGAGCCAAGCCGCCACCCGTCGTGGCCACCCCGGCCCCGACGAAGCCGCCACCTCTGCCGACCACCTCGACACGTCCGCCGCCGTTGATTTCGATTCCGCCGCTCATTCCGGGGTTACCGCCGATCATCATCGGCTGACACGGGGTGAGTGAGGCAGGCGCCACACCCGGGGCCGCGCGGTTGAGCGCTCGCTACGCTGTGCACAGGCACCTGGGATTCCGGAGGCGGTGTGCGTGTCAGTTTGGCGGGGCAAGGATAAGAGTCAAGAGCTCGAACGGCTGGCCGCGCTCGCGGGCGAGGCGTCGGCCGAGGCCGCCATGGCGACCGCGTCCGCCGAAGCACTCGAACCGCCCGCGCCACCCGCGCCGCCGGATCTGACCGCGGCCGCTTTCTTCGACGTCGACAACACCATGATGATGGGCGCGTCGATCTTCTACTTCGCCCGCGGCCTTGCCGCGCGCAAGTTCTTCACGTCCGCCGATCTGGCTGGTTTCGTCTGGCAGCAAGTAAAATTCCGGCTCGGCGGCCGGGAGAACAAAGAGGACATCAAGACCCACCGCGAGCGCGCACTGTCCTTTGTGGCCGGTCGCACCGTGCGTGAACTGACCGACATCAGCGAAGAGATCTACGACGAACTGATGGCGGACAAGATCTGGTCCGGCACCAGGGCACTCGCGCAGATGCACCTCGACGCGGGCCAGCGCGTCTGGCTCGTCACCGCGACCCCGATCGAACTCGCGGCCATCATCTCTCGACGCCTCGGCCTCACCGGCGCGCTGGGCACGGTCGCGGAGACGAAGGACGGCGTCTACACCGGCCGTCTCGTCGGCGACCTGCTGCACGGCCGCGCGAAAGCACACGCCGTCCGGGCACTGGCGTCACGCGAAGGGCTGAATCTCAAGCGCTGCACGGCGTATTCGGACTCGCAGAACGACGTCCCGATGCTGTCGGTCGTCGGGACCGCGGTCGCGGTAAACCCCGACGGCGGCCTCCGCGACGTCGCGCGGGCCCGCGGCTGGGAGATCCGTGACTTCCGGACCGGGCGGAAAGCCGCGAAGATCGGCGTGCCTTCAGTACTCGGCGTCGGCGCCGTGGCCGGTGCCGTCGCGGCGGGCATGGCCTACCGGCGCCGCTAACCCGCCACACGCGTGCTTGAAGGCGCCACATGCGTGCCTGAACCCGCCACACGCGTGCCTGAAGGCGTCACTGCGTGTTCCGCCTTCAAGCACGCGAGTTGCGCCTTCAAGCACGCGTGTGACGAGGTGGGGCACGTGAGGGCGGGGGACTAGCCCTTGAAGACGCTCTTCCGCTGCGAAAGGCGCTTGTAGAGCGTCTGCTGGATCGACTCCCGAACTTGGTCGGTCAGCGTGAACACCAGCATCGGATCGTCCACGGCGTCCGCGTCGTAGGTGTCCGTACGGATGGGCTCGCCGAACTCGATGCTCCACTTCGTCGGCAGCGGGATCGCGCCGAGCGGGCCGAGCAGCGGGAAGAACGGCGTCACCGGGAAGTACGGCAGGCCCAAGAGCCTGGCGAGCAGCTTGACCTCGCCGACCTTCGGGTAGATCTCCTCCGCGCCGATGACGGACACGGGAATGATCGGCACCCCGGTCCGCAATGCGGCGGAAACGAAACCGCCACGGCCGAACCGCTGCAGTTTGTACCGCGACGAGAACGGTTTCCCGATGCCCTTGAACCCTTCCGGCCAGACGCCGACGAGTTCTCCGTTACGCAGCAGGCGTTCCGCGTCGGCGTTGCAGGCGAGTGTCTGCCCGGACTTGCGGGCGAACGAGCCGACCAGCGGCACCTGGAACACCAGATCCGCGCCGAGGCCACGCAGATGCCTGCCGCCGGGGACGTGGTCGTGCACGGCGACGGCGGTCATCAGCGCGTCGAGCGGCAACGTGCCGGAGTGGTTCGACACCAGCAGCGCGCCGCCGTCGGACGGCAGGTTCTCGACGCCGAAGGTGTCGACGCGGAACCACTTCTCGTACAGCGCGCGCAACGGCGGCATCAGCAGGGTGTCGGTGAGCTCGGCGTCGAAGCCGAACTCGTCGACGGTGTAGTCACCGGTCAGCCGGTCCCGCAGGAACCCCAGAGCCGTCTTGAGTGACGCGGGGAGGGAGTCCGTCGCCTCGACGGCCGGACGGGTCCGGGCCGGCGACACTCGCGTTGAGCCGGGGAACTCGACGACGGGCGCGTCCGCCCTGCGCTCCTGCTGCTTCACCTGGTCCTGCGCGTCTGCGGACTCGCGAAGATCCCGATCCGCTTGCGTTGCCGTGTCCGGCTTCTCTCGTCCGGGGCCGTGCAACGGGATGACCTGCGCTTCAGCGCCGCTCACGTTTTCCGCCTCGCCTTCATGAGAGTTTTCGTAGGGCCTGCTCACCGGTGCGCCGCCTGCCCGGTCGCCGCGGCGACCAGCACCTTGCTCGCGAGTCCGGCCAGCCTGCCGCCGTCCAGCACGGGCCTGAGGCCGCGGCCGGTGATGTAGTCGTCGAACGCCTCACGCGTCGTCCAGCGCGGCAGATAGCCGAAGTCCTTCTTCAGCTTCGTGATGTCCACGACCCGGCCGAAGTTCAGCAGCCGGACCTGGTCGGCGGAGAAATCAACCACGCGGGCTCCGCGCAAGACCTTCCCGACCGACGGCACGACACCGCTCGGCATCGGCAGCTCGACCCGGCCCGCTCGCCGGATCGCCTGAGAGAGCGTGAGTACCCCTTCCGAGCCGACATTGAACACGCCGGGCTTGTCCTCCAGCGTCGCCCGCTCGAAAACGGACAGCGCGTCAGAAGCGTGCAGCAGCTGGATCCGCGCGTCGTAGCCGAAGACGGTCGGGACCACCGGCAGCGCGAAGTAGCGCGAGAGCACGGTGTCGATCTCCGGGCTGATGATGTTGGCGAACCGGAGCAGCGTCGTCGTGATGTCGGGACGGCGGCGCATGAGCCCCCGCACGTAGCCCTCCATCTCGACGGCGTCCTTGGCGTAACCGCTGGTCGAAGTGGGGATGAGTTCGGAATCCTCGGTGAAGACCGCCTGCGAGCGCGCCCCCGCGCCGTAGACCGCGGCCGTCGACTTCACCACGAGTTTGCGCACAAGCGGCGAGCGCTGGCAGGCCGCCAGCAGCCGCATCGTGCCGATGACGTTGACTTCTTTGATCGCCGTGCGGCGAGCGGGCCCGGCCGGATGCACGGTGCACGAGGCGTGCACGACGGTGTCGACCTTGGCCGTGCTGATCACCTTCGCGATCAGCGGGTTCCGGATATCCGCGCGGACGTATTCAGCGCGGCCCATCCGCTGCAGCACCGACTTCCGCGGAGGCGTGGTGTCCACGCCGATCACCCGCTCGAACTCCGGATTGTTGCCGAGTCTGGCGAGCAGTTTCCCGCCAAGGTCTCCCCCGACCCCGGTCACGAGCACGATGTTCGACGGCATAGGACTCCCTGCGCTTTGGGCTGTTCTCGGTTGTCGATCACGGGGTCCTGATGACCTTGAGTATGAACTTGATCCACCGAATGTGCGCGGACCCGCACTCACTGGAAGCATCGCGCGGCTGCCCTTGAGATGTTACCGCTCATTAGGGGTAGTCGAGTCAGCCCTTACATGCTATTAACCCGCTGCTCGCAGAGGGGATACGCAGCTCACTCGGATGGGCGGACGACGCCCACCAAATGGGAGTGGCCCGCCCAGAAACCTGGACGGGCCACTCACCGGCAGTGTCTTACTTGCCGGCCTTCCTACGCTGAACGCGCGTCCGGCGCAGCAACTTGCGGTGCTTCTTCTTCGACATGCGCTTACGGCGCTTCTTGATGACAGAACCCATCGTGAGCGCTCCTCTCCTCGTCGTCGGTCACGCTGCCCGGCGCAGCGTCCAACGGGTGGAGCGCACAGGCACGAGCGGTCTTCCAGAGTACTCGCGCCCTGGAAGACGCCCGTCGGCGGGCACACCGTCCTCGCTAAGCAGGCCTCAGCCCACGTCGAAGTAGGCACCTTGCAGGTACTCGTGAACAGCCTTTTCGGGCACTCTGAACGACTTCCCGACGCGCACCGCGGGCAACTCACCCGAATGCACCAGGCGATAGACGGTCATCTTGGAGACCCGCATCAGCGTGGCCACCTCGGCGACCGTCAGGAACTGGACCTGTCCGACTGAGGGCAGGTCATCCTTCTTGTTAGGCGGCATTTTTCACCGTGTCCTTCGACACGTGTCGCGCCACGCGGCTTCCCCACCTGTGGTATCGACACGCACGTGCTCTCCTGAGAGTAGCGGGACACGTGTGGCTAAAGCGACGCGAGTCACCGAGATGGGCTCGTCCGACTACGCATTTCGTCCTCTCGATGCGGTAGTTCGACGATGAACTACCGCATCTAGAGGACTAATCGCGAGGTTCGTGAGCGGCGCCCAGTTCGGTCGAGCGGTCCTTCGCGGCCTCGATGGCGGCCAGCAGCGCCGCGCGGACGCCGTGCTTCTCCAGCTCGCGGATGGCGTTGATGGTCGTCCCGGCCGGCGAGGTGACGGCCTCACGCAGCAGCACCGGATGCTCGTCGGACTCCGCGAGCATCTTCGCGGCCCCGACAGCCGACTGGATGATCAGCTGCCCGGCGAGCGCACGCGGCAAGCCGAGCAGGATCCCGGCGTCGATCATGGCCTCGACCAGGTAGAAGAAGTACGCGGGCCCGGACCCGGACAGCGCGGTGACGGCGTCCTGCTGGGATTCCGGCACCTCGACGACCTGTCCGACATGCGAAAGCAGGTCCTTCACCACCGCGATGTGCTCGGCGGTCGCGTGCGCACCCGCTGAGACCGCGCTCATCGCCTCGCCGACGAGCATCGGGGTATTCGGCATGACCCGCACCACGGGGACGCCCTCGGCCAGCCTGCGCTCGTACAGGGCCGTCGGCAGGCCCGCGCACAGCGAGACCACCAGCGACCGCACGCCGAGCAGCGGCGCGAGGTCGGCCAGCACCGGGTCGATGTCCTGCGGTTTGACCGCGACGACCAGCACGTCGGCACGGCACGCGGCGTCGGCGACGGTGACCCCGTGCACTCCGTAGCGCTCGGTCAGCTCTGCCGCGCGCGCCGGATAGCGTTCGGTGAACAGCAGGTCATCGGGGCTGTGCCCGCCGTGCAGCAGGCCCGAAAGCAGGGCTTCCCCGATCTTTCCGGCGCCAAGAACCGCGATCACACTCATGCGGCCAGCGTGCCAAACCGCCGTCAGCCGCCGGGCGCCGGGGCGAGTGCCAGCTGACGGGACTGGGAGACCAGCCTGCCCTGCGAATCCACCACGACGGCGTCCGAGTCGAACCAGGCCTCGTGCACCGACTGGGCGTGCACGATCACCCGCAGCCAGCCCGGGGCGGGCCGGGTGCGCAGCAACGCGGTCAGCTGGACCGTCGGCGCCCAGCCGACGCGGCCGAGGTTGTAGACCACGGGCGGGTTCACATCGCCCGCGAGGAGAGCGAAGTACGGGTCGGGCAGGCCGTGCCGCGGCCGGACCCACAGCCGCATCTTCGGCGGGTCGCCGATCCGGCCGTGCAGGTAGCCGACGCTCGCCGGGTCCAGCCGGACCTCGCAGCCTTTCGCCAGGTTGAAGACGCCCTCGGACGTCTCCCCGGTCATGGTGACCGCGCCGGGCGGCGGCTCGGCGGGCATGGCGGGGACGTCGGTCCATTCCGGACGCCGCATCGGGAGCCGCCCGGTGGTCACCCTGGCCTCGACGCAGCTGCGGCCGCGTTGCTCCAACATGACGGCGACGACCGAAGCGCGCCGTCCGACCTTGCGGACGTCGGTGCGCAACAGCACCGGCCCCACCGCCGGCGGATGCAGGAATTCCGCGCTGATCGCCAGCGGTTCCGATGGCGGCTCACCGCGTTCGTGGAGGAGTGAGAGTGCGGTCCGCGCCATCAGGGCCATCAGAAAGCCGCCGTGTGGATGTCCGCCGATCGACCATTCCGTGCGCAGTACCGCTGTGAACGTGCCGTCACCCAGTGATCGCGTCGCGCACGCCGCGTCGAAGGAGGTGACCGTGTCGTCGGCCGCGCTCACCGAAAACTGACCAAGGCCACGAGCCGATCCATCGGGGTGCGGGAGATCAACAAGCGCAGCTGGTTCACGGTCGGAACTTTACGTGTACCAGCGCCTCGGGCGCAGTCAGGAATGAATCTCCGCACCAGGAGACGATCTTTGTCACTGACCGAGGTGAAACCTTGCGAACAACAGGGACTCGGCGAGATCCCTCGACCGCTGAGCCGCGTTCGGCGACCGGCGGGTGTTGATCTCCAGCACGATCTGCCCGGAGAAGTCGCTGTTCACAAGCTTTTCGAGGAGTTCGGCGCAGGGTTCGATCCCGCGGCCGGGTACGAGATGTTCGTCCTTCGGGAGGCCGGTGCCGTCCGCCAGATGGACGTGCGTGAGCCCTTTGCCCATCCGTTCGGCGAGCGCGAGCGCGTCCATTCCCGCTGCCGCCGTATGGGACAGGTCGAGCGTGTAGTGGCGAAACCCTACGTCCGTAGGGTCGATCGATGGCCGGAAGGCGGACACACGGGACGTCCGCGAGCCGCCAGGCGGACGGACCTTGAACATGTTCTCGACCGCGACCTCGATGCCGCTCTCCTCTTCGAGTTCGTCGACGAGGTCGCCGAACGCGTCGCCGTAGCGGCGCTGCCAGCGGAACGGCGGATGCACCACGACGGTGCGCGCCCCCAGTTCCAGTGCCGCGTCGACGGACCTCCGCAAGCGCACCTCGGGATCCGGCGACCACACGCGCTGGGTGATCAGCAGCGACGGCGAGTGGATCGACAGCACCGGCACACCGGTGCGGCGCGACCAGCGGCGCAGTGCGGAGACGTCCTGGCTGACCGGGTCGGCCCAGATCATCACCTCGACACCGTCGTAGCCGAGGTCTGCGGCCAGCTCGAACGCCGCGCCCGCCCTCAACGGCCAGACGGACGCGGTCGAGATCCCGACCGGAACAGGAACAGCCATTCCGGCATCCTCCACGAAGCCGCTAACGCGCGACCAGCAGGAGTGCGGCCGGTGAGACCGTCACCACCAGGCCGACCAGTACCGCGAGCACCGTCGTCTGCAGGTCGTCGGCCCGGCGGATCTTCCGGACGATCCACACCAGCGCGACGATCACCAGCAACGCGGCGACGAGCGCGGCGGCGGGGAGGTTGACCCACAGCCAGTTGAAGCCGAGCCAGACCCCGGCGCCGCCGACCACGCCGAGTGCGAGCTGGCCGGCGAGCGCCAGCCACTGCTTCCCCGGTGAGGCGTTCTCGGCGTACTCCTCGGGTGCTTCCTCCTCGACGACTTCATCGTCGCGGTCGTCTTCGTACTCGTCCTCGTACTCGTCGGCCCGGTAGCCGTACTCCTCGCGGCCGAAATCCGGGCCGCCGTCGGGGTACGCCGGATCGGCGAACTCGCGCTCGTACTCGTCGAGATCGTCCTGACGATCCTGGCGGTGCGGGTCACGCTCGTCGAGCGAATGCGGTGGTACGAAAGGCATCGGCGCCGGAGGGGACGAACCCATGGTCGGCGGTCCGGCGTCGAACGCGTCCTGGCCGGGATCCACGTCGGGCTCCATGGGCACGGCCCCGACCGGGGGCGGCACCGGCGGGATCCCGCCGATCTCGGTGTCCTCGGACTGCACCTTCTGCCGTCGCTTGCGCCAGCCGGCCAGCCCGGCGGGTGGCACCTCCGGCTCGACGGGTGCCACGTCGGGTTCGGGCGCGATGTCGTCCGGTACCGCGGCGAACTGCTCGGTGCTCGGATCGGCCTTGGGCTGGGCGGGGCGGCCCGGCGGACGACGGCGCCGTACCGGCTGGGCGGGCGGGGTCGCGAAACCGCCGCTGGCCATCGGACCGGGTGCTTCTTCGTCGGAGGGTGCGTCGACCCCACCGTCGAGTCTCGCCGAAAGGCCCGCGGACGGAGGTCCGGCCTGCGGTTCGGGACGGCGGCGGACCGGCGGCACCGCGCCGCGGGTCTCGTCCTGGCCGGGTGGCCGCGGACGGCCGCGCGGGGGCAGTCCTTCGGAATCCGGCGGTCGCTGCTGGTAGCCGGACTGCTCCTGCGGCGGCGTCGGCCGGACGAACTGGCCGGACTGCGGTGGCTGCTGCGGCGGTCGCTGCTGGTAACCGCTCTGCTCCTGCGGCGGAGCGGGCCGGGCGAACTGACCGGACTGCGGTGGCTGCGGTGGCTGCTGCGGCGGGGCGGGGCGCGCGAACTGGCCCGACTCCTGAGGAGGCTGGACCGGCTTCGGCGGGCGCACCGGCGGCGTCTGCCGGGTCGGGGCGGCGGCGTTCGGCGGCACCGGCAGCGGCGCGGAGTCCTGCTGCGGCGGGAGCGGCCGTGCACCCGAATCCTGCTGACCCGGCGGACCCTGGGGTCGCGAACGGCGCGGCGGCCGCGAGGGCGGCGGCGGGGTGTCGCCGGACACCCGGTCGATGATCGCCTGCGGCGCGGTGTCGCTCACCGAAGGCGCGCGTCGGCCACGTGGCGGCTCGGGAGCCTCGTCGTCGTCGTCGGCCGCGCGGCGTCGCCTGCGGCGTCCGCCTTCCGGCTGGGCTCCGTGCTGCGCGAGCAGCTCCGCCACGGTCTTCTGAGGCGGGCCGCTCTCTGTTTCGTCCGTCATACCGTGCTGTCCAATGCGCGCTCCGGCCGTTGTGAACCGGCACGCGACGGGGCATCGGCGGCGTCGCGCGCGCTATCCACCGTCTTCCGCATTTCCGTCACCTCTTCACCGTGCCCGTTCTCCTTCGACGAAGTCCAGTGGGGCGCTGCCGCTCCCAGTCTCGTCCGCACCATTCGAATGGTCCAGCCGTCGCAGGATGACACCTTCTCGCAGTGCCCACGGACAGATCTCCAGTTCTTGCAGGGAAAGCGCCCGCATGGTGGCTTGTGCGACGAGCGCGCCGGCCACCAGTTGATGCGACCTGCTCGCGCTGACCCCTTCGAGTTGTGCCAGGTCATGGGCGGTCATCCGGGAGATGAACGCGATGAGCTGACGCAACGCGGTGTCGGTCAGGGTACGGCGCACATGCGGGCCGCCCGCCGACGGCGCCGCTCCGGTCAGCCTGGCGAGTGACCGGAACGTCTTCGACGTCGCGACGACACGATCGGGTTCACCCAATTTAGTGACCTTCTTCGCGAGTGTGGCGAGCTGTTCTTCGAGCCAGGCCGAAGTCGCGACGAGTTCCGAGCGGGACGGCGGGTCGTGCTGGAACCGCGTCCGGGTGGTCCGGCCCGCGCCCAGCGGCAAGGATTCGGCCAGCTCGGGCTCCTCGTCGCGGCCCATCGCGACTTCGAGCGAACCGCCGCCGATGTCGAGCACCAGGAGTTTTCCGGCCGACCAGCCGAACCAGCGGCGGACGGCGAGGAAGGTGAGCCGGGACTCGTCGACCCCGGAAAGCACCTTCAGCTCGACGCCGGTCTGCTCGTGGACCTTCGCCAGTACCTTCGGGGCGTTCTTGGCTTCGCGGACCGCGGAGGTCGCGAACGCCATGACGTCTTCGCACCCGAGCCGCACGGCCGCCGCCTTCGCCGATTCGACGGCCCGCACGAGGCTGTCCGCACCCGCCCGGCTCAGGTCGCCGTTGCGGGTGATCTGCTCGGCGAGCCGGAGCACGGCCTTTTCGGAATGCATCGGGGTCGGGTGGGCGCCACGGTGGGCGTCGACCACGAGCAGGTGGACGGTATTGGAACCGACGTCGAGTACCCCTAGGCGCACGAGCGTCTACGGTACCCGCCCGCACGTCAGGTCACGAAACCGTAACCGTGATCTGTATCGCAACAGCCGTGGCTGAAGGGGACTTTCCCCGCATGCGATGCGGGGAAAGTCCTCTTCAGCTCACGTCTCGAACTTGTAGCCGAGCCCACGCACCGTGACCAGGTGCCGGGGCGATCCCGGGTCCGGTTCGATCTTCGACCGCAGGCGCTTCACGTGGACGTCGAGCGTCTTGGTGTCGCCGACGTAGTCCGCACCCCACACCCGGTCGATCAGCTGCCCGCGGGTGAGCACGCGGCCCACGTTGCGCAGCAGGTACTCCAGCAGGTCGAACTCCTTCAGCGGCAAGGAGACCTCCTGGCCGTCGACGGTCACGACATGCCGTTCGACGTCCATCCGCACCGGCCCGGCGGTCAGCACCAGCGGTGCGAGGTCACCTTCCGAGCCCGGCTCACCGCCGCGGCGCAGTACCGCCCGCACCCGCGCGATGAGCTCGCGGGCCGAGTACGGCTTGGTGACGTAGTCGTCGGCGCCGAGTTCCAGCCCGACGACCTTGTCGATCTCGCTGTCACGCGCGGTCACCATGATCACCGGCACGGCGGAGCGCTGCCGGAGCTGCTTGCAGACGTCCGTCCCGCTCATTCCGGGGAGCATGAGATCGAGCAGGACGATGTCGGCGCCGTTGCGGTCGAATTCCTCGAGCGCCTGCTGTCCCGTTCCGGCAACGGCGGCGGTGAAGCCCTCCTTGCGCAGCAAGAACGCGAGCGGGTCGGCGAACGACTCTTCGTCCTCGACGATGAGAACCCTCGTCACAGGTTTCCTCCATGGTCGGGGCTTTCTTGCCCTGTGGCCACGAGACGGGGTGTCCGCTCGGGGGTCTTCTCCGGCCGGGATGCCGGCGGAGCCTGTTTCGCGGTCGCCGCCGGTTCCGCACCGATATGCGCGGGGATCCGCAGGGTGAACGTCGACCCGGTGCCGGGACGGCTCCAGAGGCCGACCGAACCGCCGTGGTTGGCGGCCACGTGTTTGACGATCGCCAGCCCGAGCCCGGTACCGCCGGTGGACCGCGAACGCGCCTTGTCCGAGCGGAAGAACCGCTCGAAGACACGCTGCTGCTCGTCCTCGGCGATACCGATACCGCGGTCGGTCACCGCGATCTCGACCTTCCCGTCGACCAGCCGTCTGCTGATCGACACCGGACTGCCCGGTGTCGAGTACGCGACGGCGTTCTCCAGCAGGTTCGACAACGCGGTGACCATCAGCGTCCGGTCGCCCTCGATGAGCAGCCCGCTTGCCGAGTCGGTGGTGATGGTGATCTCGGCGGATTCCGCCGAAAGGGTGGTTCGGCCGAGCGCCTCACGGACGACGGCGTCGACCTCGACCACGTTCAGATCGGGCAGCCGCTCGGCACCCTGCAACCGCGAAAGCGCGATCAGCTCGGTGACGAGCTGCCCGAGCCGGGTCGACTCGCGGAGGATCTTGCCGCCGAACCGGCGGACCTCTTCCGTGTCCTCCGCGGCGTCGAGGACGGCCTCGGTGAGCAGCGCGATCGCGCCGACCGGTGTCTTGAGTTCGTGGCTGACGTTCGCGACGAAGTCCCGCCGGACGGCTTCGAGGCGGATGGCTTCGGAGTGATCGACGGCCTCGACCACGGTGAACCCGTCGCCGAGCGGGCGGACCTCGCCGAGGACGGCTTCGGGCTGGCGGCCCCTCGCCTCCAGCGGGGAAAGGTCGATCTCCATCGGTTCGTCGGTCTCGACCACCTGCTCGGCGGCCTTGCGGGCCCGCGGGTCGGCTTGGTTGACCTTCACCAGGCCCAGCTCGTAGGCGCGCGGGTTGTGCAGCACCATGTCGCCGAACTTGTTGAGCACGACGACACCGTTGTTGCTGGACCGAACCAGCCGTTCGAGCAGTTCGGCGACGGTGGGTCCGGTCGGCCGGCGCTCCTCGCGGCGGGCCCTGCCCTTCGCGATGAAGAAGCCGACGACCACACCGACGATCAGTCCGCCGATGGCAAGGGCGAGTACAACAGGCGTGGTCACAAGGGGATCGTAAGCGGGTGGGTAGTCTTTTGGCCTAGTCCCGGCCGCGTACTCGTGATGCCTATGACACCTGGCGACACCCTGTTCGCCCGCAGGTCAGCCGCCGTTCACGTGACCGATCCCTGGCCGAGACCTCCTGGGTGAAGCGGGTCACCCGATATGGGGACTCCGACGGCGTCCGATGCCCGTATCCCTACTTTCGTCGTGACTATCCGGGCGGGGTCCTTCCCACTCACAGGCGAATAGCGACGTTCCCGTCACGGCCCCCGGGGAATGTTGGAAGACTGTCGCCGTGGAACTCGTCAGTGACATCTCCCTGATTCGCGGAGAAGAAGAGCTGTTCGACCGGACGGCTCATCTGTTCGTCGCGGCGACCGACATCGCGTGTGCGGCCGATGACCTCTACACGTGGGCACTCTCCCGGCCATCGCTCACCAGGCAGGGTGAGCGGCTGGTGCACGACAAACGGATCCGCAAGCTCTACCGCCCCGGCGTCCTGCTGAACGAGCAGACCGCCCAGCACCTGCACCACCTCTCCGGCCTGGGCGCGCAGATCCGGATCGGCACCGAGGAGGTCAACGAGACGATCCTGCTCGACGAGCGGGTCGCGATCATGGCAGGCGACGAGGGCAAGGCGGTGCGCTCCTACAGCGTCATCTCGCGCCCCGAGCTGGTTCAGGGCATCCTGTCGCTGTTCGAGTCCGCTTGGCTGGCGGCGGCCACGCTGGAGACGTTCGACGCGCGGTTCGCCGATATCCGGATGGAGGCACCGCAAATTCTCGAGTTCCTGACCACCGGCTGCAAGGACGAGAAGGCCGCGAAGAGCCTCGGCATGGGCTTGCGCACGTACCAGCGTCGCGTGTCCGAACTGCTGGTCGCGCTCGGTGTGACGTCGCGGCTCCAGGTGGACGCGCGGGCACGGGAGCTCGGGCTGCTGTGAAACGCTGGGCAGGATTCGCCGTGCTGCTCGCCCTCGCGGGCTGCACCACCGCCGTCGGCGGCACCGCCCGGCCCGAACCGGCGAGCCCGCCCTCGAACCTCGCGCTGGTGAACCCGGCGCGGACCGCGTCGGTGCTGAACGCGGTGAAGACCGCCACCGAAGCGGTGTTTTCCTACGACAGCGCGGCCCTGCCCGCCTACGAGAAGTCGACCGCCGAGAACCTGACGCCGGGCGCGCGGGACGAGATCGGCAGGCTGCTGGCCGAGGTCCGGAACTCGCCGCAGCCGATCAAACTCGTGACGCGGGTGATCGTCTCGGCCGCCGTCGAAGAGACGCCCGACAAGGCGCAGGTACTGACCGTGCTCGACCAGGCCAGTACCAGGGCGGGCACCACCAGCAAAGGCATCGCGTCGGTGCTGTTCGCGACGGTGCGCGACGGCGAACGGTGGCGGATCGCCGAAATCAAGGTGAGCCCGACGGCGTCCCCGCTCGCTCCGGAGAAACCAGGCGCGGGAGACCGGGCGATCGCCCGGGTGCGGGACTCCGCGCGCGACGGCGCCCTACGCGTCGCAGAGGCCCTGCTGAGCTTGGACCCAGCCGACCCCGAAGGCAGCTACGCCCGCTACGAGGCCGTCTCGACCGGACAGTTGCTGACGCAGTTCCAGCAGGACAAGGCGGCGCGGATCGCCCAGTTTCGGACGGCAGGCACGAAGTCGGCACTGGAACCGAACGCGGCCGCCGCGGTCATGGAGGTCGTCGACGACAAGGCGAGCGTGCTGCTCGTCGCGACGACCACCGTCACCGACGCGGCCGGCCAGGCGACCAAGAAGTACCTGCCGATCGTCCTGCGGCTCCAGCGCCTGCCCGAGGGCTGGAAGGCCGCCGGTATCGAGACGGTCCAGGCCCTTCCGTGACACTTCGGGCGTGTCGCCCTTCGCCCGCCCTCTGAAGTACAGGAACCTCGCCGTATTGACGCATCGCGTCCACCAGCGGCAGGCCGAGTGCGACGGGC